>JAGWPQ010000532.1 GCA_028877045.1 Bacteroidota bacterium
AGCAATTTCGAATATTTGATCGAATATTTTCGCAGTACACATAAAGTTGTGGTTCCGTTATTGCCATTGTTTGAATTAGATATTTTTCATACCACAGTTAGCGGACTGGCAAAACATGTTCAAAAATTTATTGAAGTAAGAGAATACGAAAATATTCATCTATTGGGTAATTCATTAGGTGGCCATGTTGCATTGGTGTATGTGCTGAAACATCCCGAAAAAATAAAATCATTGATCCTTACCGGAAGTTCAGGTTTGTTTGAGAACGGGATGGGCGATAGTTATCCAAAGCGCGGTGACAGAGAATATATTAAAAACAAAACGGCGCTGACTTTCTACGATCCTGCAATGGCTTCGCCGGAATTAGTTGATGAAGTTTTTGAAATAACCAACAACAGAATAAAAGTTATTAAAGTAATTTCTTTGGCAAAAAGCGCAATACGTAGCAATTTGGGCGAAGAATTGAATCAGATAAAACAGCCAACATTATTAATTTGGGGTAATAACGATACTATTACGCCGCCATTTGTTGGAAGAGAATTCAATAAATTAATACCCAACAGCGAGTTGTATTTTATTGACAAATGTGGTCATGCTCCAATGATGGAAGTGCCGCAGGAATTTAATGAAATTTTGAACAGGTTTCTTTTAAAAATGAAAAAGCCGGCTGCAACTGTTGCATAGTTTTTGGTGTCTGTATAATAACGAAAGCAAATAAATGTTAGCATCACAACTTATACAAACAAATTATCCATCCATTCATCTTTTTGATAAAGTATCGCTTGCTTTACACTTAATGGATGAATATGATGTGCAGCATTTGCCAGTTGTACATGAAGAAAAATTTGCAGGATTAGTTTGCAAAGATGATCTGCTGGATGCCGATGAAAATACTACGGTTGCTGCTTTGGAATATCAATTCATTAAATCGAGCATAAAATCCGAAGAACATTTTTTAGCGGCATTAAAACAAATTTCTGAATCCAATCTTTCACTTGTTGCTGTAGTAAACGAGCAATCGGAATTAAAAGGTGTGATCACTGCAACCGAATTAATAAAAGTATTATCGAAATTTACCGGCAGCGAAGATCCCGGCGGAATGATTGTTTTGGAAATGGAAAGAAGAAATTATTCCTTCGGCGAGATTAGTCGTTTGGTAGAAACAAATGATGCCAGCATCATGCAATTGAATACAATGCCTGGCAACGATTTAGGAATGATTACGGTTACCATCAAAATAAATAAAATTGAAGTGAGCGATATTGTTGCCACATTTCAACGCTACGATTATCAGGTTCAATATTATTTTGGCGAAGAACATTATACAAATGAATTGAAAGAAAATTATAATCACCTGCTTTCATATCTGAATATTTAATGAATCACAAAAAATTCTCTATTGGTTTAATTATACACTGAACCCTGTTAATTTTTTTCAACAAATTAATAGCTGTTATATCAATCGCTTACATTTACTTTTCTTAAAAAGCAGTTATTTAAATGAGATATTGGCTTGCTGTTTTATTGTTTGTTTTTTTTATGCAAAATAGTTTTTCACAATCGGCCAAGGTTGTTGATACTGCTGTTGTTGTTTCCGATTCTGTTCAAACAAAAAAAAATACAGTCGTTTTTATTGGGGATGTAATTGTTACCGGAAATAAAAAAACAAGAACGTATATCATTTTGCGCGAAACAACTTTTAAAAAGGGTGACCAGATGTCGCTACCCGATCTTTCTAAAAAATTAATTGAATCAAAACAATTAATTTATAATACCGGTCTATTTGTTGACGATTCGGTTTATATCTCTTCGCAAAAAGGAAATATTGTTTTTATTAATATCGATGTAAAAGAACGTTGGTATTTTTTCCCGCTGCCCTATTTTATTTTAATTGACAGAAATTTTAATCAATGGTGGGTTCAGGAAAACAGAAGTTTGGCACGAGTTGATTATGGTATGAAGTTTATGCAAAACAATGTCAGTGGGCAAAACGATAATTTGAATATTTGGTTGATCAATGGATATGATCAGCAAATAACTTTGCGCTATACACTTCCGTTCGTCGACAAAAAACTAACTAAGGGTTTTAATGTTGGATTTACTCATTCGCGTCAACGCGAAATAAATTATGCAACCAGTACCGGTAATCAGCAAGTTTTTTTGAACCTTCCGAATGATTATTCAAGAAATGTCACACGATTCGATCTTACCTATTCATATCGGCCCGATCAAAGGATTAGTCATTTTTTTCGGATCTCTTACAACAACGAATCAATTGCCGATACAGTTTTAAAATTAAATCCAGCTTATTATCCAAACAACTCAACCAATTTTAAATATATTGACTTTGGTTATTATTTCAGATACTATAACTCAGATTATAATATTTATCCAACAAAAGGAATTATTGGCGAAGCTTTTATTTATAAAAGAGGATTAGATAATATAAGTAACCTCTGGCAAATCGGGTTTCATACTTTGTATGCAAAACCAATTTTACCAAAAACTTTTTTTCATGTTGAAGCGGCTGCGACCATTAAATTTCCTTCAACCGACTATTTTATCAATCAACCCTTATTTGGTTACGGATATTATAATTTACGCGGAATGGAATATTATGTGGTGGATGGAACGGCGGGTGCCCTGGGAAAATTTACATTATACAGGGAATTATTCAGCTATATTTATAAAACACCTTTTCGCAGTAAAACGCACGATAAAATTCCGTTCCGGTTTTATCTGAAAGCTTACAGTGATGCGGGTTACAGCTATAGCCAGAACATAACCAATACATTATTCAACAATAAATTAATGTACAGTTACGGTGTTGGATTGGATATAGTTTCTATTTACGATTTTGTATTTCGTTTCGAGTACAGTTTCAATCAACTCGGCAACAATGGACTATATTTACATGCTCATAATAGTTTTTAAATTTGCATCATTTACTTCTAATTGAAAAATTGAAGTATAAAAAAATATAATGAAAGTAGCTATTTACAGCAGAGGTTTAGATCCCGAGCAGGGCAGTTCGTTACAGGCTTTGCTCGAAGAACTTTCTTTGCATAAAGTTCAGGTGTTTATTTATCAGCCTTTGCTCGAACAATTTTCGATAACAGATCAAAATATAATTCCGTTTAAATCTCCCGAAGAATTAAAAGCTGATGTGGAATGTTTAATTGGTATTGGTGGCGATGGAACAATTTTAGATGCGGTAACAATTGTTAAGGACAGTAATATTCCGATCCTGGGTATCAACTTTGGACGATTGGGTTTTTTGGCAAGCATCAGCCGCGATGAATTATCCATTGCTGTTGATGCGTTGGTAAACCGGACATTTATTATTGATAAAAGAAGTTTAATTCATGTTGATGCCAATCAGCCTTTATTCGGTAATACTCCTTATGCGTTGAACGAATTCGCGATTCATAAAAGAGACACATCACCCATGATAAAAATTCATACTTATTTGAATGGTGAATTTTTAAATACTTATTGGGCCGATGGTTTGGTGGTATCTACGCCAACAGGCTCTACCGGATATAATATGAGTTGCAACGGCCCTATATTATTTCCTGAATCATCAAGTTTTGTTATTACACCGGTGGCACCGCATAATTTAAATGTACGGTCGATTGTGGTGGCCGACGATAGTATCATTTCTTTTGAAGTGGAAGGAAGATCGGATCAATTTATTTGTGTATTAGATTCGCGGAGAGAAATTGTTGACATCAATATTCAATTGGCAGTGAAGAAAGAAAAATTTTCGGTTAATTTAATCCGCTTGAACGAAAACAGTTTTTTGTCAACTCTGCGAACTAAATTAACATGGGGATTAGATAAAAGAAATTAACTTTTTATCTATCTCTAAAACCTGCAACTTTATACAATAAAGTTTAAAATAATAATGTATAAAATTTTCATAAGCATATTATTTTTTCTTACACCGTTCATTCATGCAAATTCGCAAATAACGGAGAGCTTTGTACATCAGGGCGAGATGGGTCTTTCTATTGGTGCGGGCACCTATTTCGGCGATTTGAATAATACAACTGATCTCAGCCATTCAAAGTTTGCTGCAGGAGGCTTCTACAGCAAGCAATTCAATAATTATATCGGATTCAAGATCTCTGGCAATTATGCTTTTCTTGGATATTCAGATCGGTATAGTGGCAATCCTGTTCAAAGAAGCCGCAATCTGAGTTTTAATACCAATGTTTGGGAACTAAGTGTAAGCGGACAGTTTAATTTTTTTAAGTTTTATCCGGGGTTTCCACAATATGATTTTACACCTTATGTTAGTTTGGGTATTGGTGCTTTCTCCTACGATCCGTATGCTTATTTAAATGGACAAAAATATTATCTGCGACCCATTGGAACCGAAGGTCAGGGAAGCCCGTTGTATCCAAACCTTAGTCCGTATAAAAATGTAGCAGTTTGTTTCCCCATTGGCATTGGATTTAAAAAAGCGCTGAATGACAGATTTAATGTATTTGCTGAACTGATTTATCGGTTCACTACCACAAAATATTTAGATGATGTAAGTGGAACGTATGCCCCCGACGCATTTCCGCCTGATGCAAACGGAAACCCTTCTGCCGGTTTTTTATTGCAGGACAGAAGTTATGAAGTAGGTTCGCCAATTGGTGTAAAAGGCAAACAACGCGGTAACGGTAAAAACGATTCCTTCGCTACAATACAGTTTGGAATTTCTTTTAATATTCAATCGTATCGCTGCCCTTCTTTCTAAGCCGCGCAGGTTTCTTGAAATAAACAATATGCTTTTACTATTTTTGCCTTTTAAAGGCAAGTTTAAAATATGCAGCCACTGATCGCACAAATAGACAAACAAAAATTACCCAAACATATTGCCATTATTATGGATGGCAATGGAAGATGGGCCGAAGAAAAAGGTCAGGACCGTTTGTATGGTCATTATCATGGCGTGGAAAGTGTAAGAAATATTGTTGAAGGCTGCGCCGAATTGGGGATTGAATATCTTACACTGTATGCATTCAGTACTGAAAACTGGGACAGGCCCGAGACGGAAGTAAATGGCTTGATGTCGTTATTGGTTGATACCATCAGAAAGGAAGTTCCCATTCTTAACAAAAATAATATAAAAATGCATGCAATCGGCAGCATTGAAATGTTGCCAACAGATGCGCAAAAAGCATTGGCTGAAGCGATTGAACTTACCGGTAAAAACACAGGATTAAATTTAATTATGGCATTGAGCTACAGCAGCAGATGGGAAATAGTGAATGCCGTTAAAAATATTGTTGTAGATGTAAATGCAGGTAAGCTTGATCCCAATGAAATAAACCAAAACACTTTTCAACAATATCTTTCAACCAGTAAATTTCCTGATCCCGAATTGATGATCCGCACCAGTGGCGAATTCAGGATCAGTAATTTTTTATTGTATCAATTAGCTTATGCAGAATTATATTTTACAAATACCCGTTGGCCCGACTTCAGAAAAGAAAATCTTTTTGAAGCGATCATTGATTTCCAGTTCCGCGAAAGAAGGTTTGGAAAAACCGGAAAACAAATACAAAACGAGGAATATTTAGCCTGATAATGACAGATTATTTTAATATTAGATTGATTTAACAAAGACTTTTAAATATTCCGCATTAATTTGCCCAACTTAAAATGCTAAAACAACTGTTGAAAGCCGCTAATTATGCAATACTTTCAGCAACAATATTTATAAACCCCAAACGGATGCAGAAAGTGTATAAATTTTTAGTGCTGGCTTTTGTTTCAAGCTTCATTAGTTCGTTGGTTTACTCTCAGGTAAAAACTTCTGATACAACTATAACTTCCATTGATGCCGATTTAATTAATATCCTCAACCAAAAAGTCCCTAAAAAATATAAGATTGCAGATATTAAGGTTGTTGGTAACAGATATTTCGATGAAAATCTATTGTTGTCAATCGCTTCAATAAATGTAGGCGATGAAATAACAATTCCTGGTGGCGATAATATTTCAAAAGCCATCACGAAGCTTTGGGCTCAAAATTATTTTAGCAATGTTCAGATATATTTTACAAAATTAGAGGGTAAAAATATCAGTTTGGAAATTGATGTTACAGAAAGACCAAGATTAGCCAAGTTTTATTTTAGGGGTGTGCGTAAAGGTGAAAGTGATGATTTATTATCGAAAGCAGGTTTGGTATCGGGCCGTGTTGTTACTGAAAACATGAAACGATCTACTGTTGATGCCATAAATAAATACTATGCCGAGAAAGGATTTCAGAATATAAAGGTCAGGATTGATGAGAAGAAAGATACTACTATAAATAATTCTGTTACGTTGGTTTTTAATATCGATAAAGGTGTAAAAGTTCGCATCAATAATATCAATATCGAAGGTAATAATGTTGCCGAGTCGAAAATAAAAAAGCAATTCAAGGGTACGAAAGAACAAATGCGTTTAACGCTTTATCCGCCCGAAGATTTTGGTGGATTCATTGCTCCTCATCGTTACACATTCGATGATTATTTAAAAGAAAAAGGATTTCTTACTTTCTCTCAAACAAAAAAAGTATTGAGGCCTTATGTGCGTTTAAATCTTTTTGCTGCAGCAAAATTCAACGACAAAAAATATCAGGAAGACAAAGAAAAGCTTCTGGATTATTATAATTCATTAGGGTATCGCGATGCAGTTATCGAAAGAGATACTGTTTATCATAATCCTGCAGGTGCATTGAATATTGATATGAAAGTTAGTGAAGGGCATAAATATTATTTCGGAAATATCACATGGCGTGGCAATACAAAATACCCTGATTCATTATTAAGCACAGTTCTCGGAATTAAAAAAGGTGACGTTTATAATCTTAGTACCCTCAATAAAAAATTAGGGAAAGGCGGCGGTCCACCCGAAGGTGCTGACGTGAATAGTATTTATATGGATGACGGATATTTGTTTTTTCATACCGATCCTGTAGAAACTGCTGTTTATAACGATACCATTGATTACGAAATAAGAATCGTTGAAGGCCCGCAGGCAACGATAAAAAATGTTCGTATTTCGGGTAATGATAAAACAAAAGAATATGTTGTCAGAAGAGAAATACGAACTATACCTGGTGAAAAATTCAGTCGGTCGGATTTAATGCGTTCTGTTCGTGAGATCGGACAATTGAATTTTTTCAATGCAGAAAAAATTGTTCCTACACCTGTGCCAAATCCTGAAGATGGTACAGTTGATATTAATTATTCAGTTGAAGAAAAATCAAGCGATCAATTAGAATTAAGTGCAGGTTGGGGTGGTATGATTGGGTTAACCGGTACATTGGGTGTTACATTTAATAATTTTTCTAT
>JAGWPQ010000533.1 GCA_028877045.1 Bacteroidota bacterium
AAATTTAATTCAACTTTTATTTTTGTTTCATTGGTGTTACGTTCGTGAACAACTTTACGTAATCCTAATTTTAAGAACGAATAGATTTCTTCCCACAAAACAGATTCCAATGCAATAACAGATTGCAATGCTGCAACAGAATCTTTTATTTCAGCACCGCCCAAATTTGGATCACTGTTTAACCAAATAGCTTTGCATCCTAAATTTTTGGCAAGTTGCACATCAGTGATCCTATCGCCGATAACAAACGAATTTTTCAGATCGTATTTTGTTTCGTCAAAATATTCTGTAAGCATGCCAACAGCCGGTTTGCGTGTTGGTAAATTTTCGTGCGGAAAACTTTTATCGATATGCACTTTCGAAAAATGAATGCCTTCATTTTCCAAACTCTTCATCACAAAATTTTGAACATTCCAGAATGTTTCTTCTGGAAATGAGGTTGTACCCAATCCATCCTGATTGGTAACCATCACCAATTCGTAATCAAATTCATTTGCAATACGATTCATGTATTGAAACATGTTGGGATAAAATTCCAGCTTTTCAAAACTGTCGATCTGATAAGTTGGCGGTGCTTCGTTGATTAAAGTACCATCGCGGTCGATAAATAAAATTCGTTTCATAATTATTTCTTCTTGCTGCGCACAGCTTTTACTTCTGCAACACTTACAGCGCTTGCTGTATTACCAAAACTATTGCGGACATAAGTTAATACATCGGCGATTTCCTGATCGGTTAGATCGGTATGCGGTGCCATATTATTTGAATAATATTCGTCATCGATCGGTTCGCGGATCGTTAATCCATGCAATACAATATCGATGATCTTTGCTTTATCGCCAAGTATATAAGATGTTTGCGTAAGCGGCGGGTTCATATGCGGTACACCGCCTCCATCGGCCATGTGACAGCTTAAACAAACTTTTGTATATACTTTTTCGCCGCGGCTGATGGACGCTTTTATTTTTTGTTGACTTGCCTGTGCATGAGCAAGAACAACAAAAAATAAAAATAGGATTATCGAAAAAATTTTCTTCATGCAATATTATTGTTGAACAGAGTTACTGAATGTACAAGTGTGCGACGCAACAGAAGCTAAATAGAATTCCTGCTGCCGGTAACAAAATCATTTTTTATAACTTATTTTATACACTGCACCTTTCACATCGTCGCTCACATACAAAGAACCATCGGGTCCCTGTGCCAAGCCACACGGACGATGTTGTGCTTTATTAGGCGAAATAAATTGTTCTCCGCCGGCAAAATTATCTGCGAATATTTCCCACTCGCCTGTTGGCTTACCATTTTTAAACGGAACAAAAACCACACAATAACCTTTTTGCGGTTCGGGTGCACGGTTCCAACTGCCATGAAACGCAATGAAGGCACCATTCTTATACTTTTCGGGAAATTGATTGCCGGTATAAAACAACAAAGCATTGGGTGCCATGTGCGCAGGAAAAGCGATAACAGGATCCTGAATGGTTTTATCGTAAACTTTTCTCGCATCATCCATATCATTGATCAACGAAGTTTTATCAAGATGATAATTAACTATCACGGCTCCGCCATTTGTACTTTCTTTTAAATATTCATCCCATGATTTTTTCCCGTCACCACCATATTCAGGTCCCAGCATTTTTTTATGTTGCATTGGATCGTAATAAATAAATGGCCATCCGCAATTAGAACCTTTGTGTAATTCGTACATACATTCCGCAGGTAATTCGGCACTTTGTTTTGTGTCGAAAAATTCGGGCCAGTTATCGTGCAACTGATCGCGGCCATGTTGCATAACAAATAACGAATTGGTTTGCTTGTTCCAATCCAATCCAACAACATTTCTCAATCCGGTTGCATAACGAATGCCATCGGCATAGGTTTGATTTAATTTATCAGCTTTAAACTGCCAGATACCACCGGCTGAATCCAAGATGGGACAGGGCATCTTGCCTTTGCTATGTAATGTTCGGTCCTGTTCCTGGCAAACATTTGCATACGCTCCAATGTTCACATAAATATTTCCATCATTATCGAATGCGATGGATTTTGATTCGTGCTGGTGACGATTAATTAATCCTGTAATTATTTTTTCGGGCTGATC
>JAGWPQ010000534.1 GCA_028877045.1 Bacteroidota bacterium
TAATATTAGGAGCAATAGTTATCGGAAATGCCATCCCGCCCGAACTCAATACCAGTGCTAATAACCAAACAAAAAATAAACCTACTAATCCACCTATAACACATAAGAAAGCACTCTCTAATAAAAATTCGGTAAGTATCGTTCTGCTTTTTGCGCCTAATGCTTTTTTTAATCCGATCTGACTTGTTCTTTCACGCACTGTCACAAACATAATATTGGCAACACCAAATGCACCAACCACTAAACTTAATCCTGCAATGGCCCATCCTCCTAAATTTAATTTTTCCATAAATCCATCGATGATAGTTCCAAAAAATTTTGATACATCATTCACCGTAAAATTATCATCTTGTTGTGGGCTTAATCTTCTTAATTGTCGCATGTTACCTCTTAACTCATCGATCAATCCATCAATTTCCACGCCTTCTTTTGCCTGTGCAATAATTAGATTTCTGCCCGCATATTCTGTATTAAACATGGTCGCAAAAAATTTATAAGAGATTATTAGGCCATGATCAAAATCAAATCCAAATCCGCCTCCACCCTGGCTTTCAATCAATCCAACGATAGTCATTTTTTTGCCATTTACAGAAATGCGTTTTCCAACTGCTAAAACAGGATTACCAAAAAGTGTTTCAGCATTTTTATAACCAATTACACAAACCTGTGCACCATCATTAAATTCGGCTTCGCTTAAATATCTTCCTTCCTGAATTTTAAGATCCTGTATTTTTTCAAAATCATTTGTTACTGCATAAAATGAAATGTTTGACAATGTGCTCGATTCATAATCGGCAGAAAGATTGAAGCTTTGCAGCATAAATGAGATATGTTCGGCTTGATGAGAATTCGCTTTCAAAAAAAGTAATTCGGAATATTTATTAGCGGGACGTTTATAATATTTCCACCAGGGAAAATTAGGCCCGTCAGCTCCATCAGAATAATTCCATTTATCGATCCAAACAACTTTTGCACCGATCGATTGCATCCTGGTTTTAGTATATCGCTTTAAACTATCAATAGTGGCGAGAACTCCGATGATACAGAAGATACCAATGGTTACACCAAACAAAGAAAGAAAGGTTCGGAGTTTATTCACTTTCAATTCCTGTAATGCCAAACGAAAACTATTCCATAAAATACTTAACAGTTTAATCATATTCAAATATAGCAGCGATAGACTTTCAAAGATGAAAATTATTACCAATGGATAATTGAGAACCGATCGTTTACTTTTTGATAAGCAAAAAAATTATTTTGTTCTGATGGCAACCACAGGATCCATTCTTGCAGCAATGGCAGCAGGAATAATTCCTGATAATATTCCAAGCACAATACAAATGCTTAATGCCAGTATGATAATATTTGGAGCGATAAAAATCGGGAAGGGCATAGTGGTGGCTAATATTTTAGTAAGTATCCAAACCAGCAGTAACCCCATTAATCCGCCAATCACACATAGAAATGCACTTTCCAATAAAAATTCTGTAAGGATAGTTCTGCTCTTGGCACCAATTGCTTTTTTTAAACCGATCTGGCTTGTTCTTTCTCTCACCGTAACAAACATAATATTGGCAACACCAAACGCGCCAACAATTAAGCTTAATCCCGCAATGGCCCATCCGCCTAAATTCACTGATGCAAAAAAACCGCTCACCTGTTCACCAAATAAGTTCACATCATTCAATGAAAAATTTTCTTCCTGATTGGGCCCTATCCTTCTTAATTGACGCATCACACCACGCAATTCATCAACCAGTGCAACAGAACTTACGTTTGGTTTTGCCTGAACCATTATAAAAGGATCACCTCTTTTTGTATTATAAATACCTGCATAGAACCGATAGGATGTGATTACAGATTGATCATAATCAAATCCCCCGACCATACTTTGCCCCTGTTTCTTAATTACGCCAACGATCGTCACTCTTTTCCCATTAAACGAAACTTCTTTATCAACCGCTCTTTCTGCATTATCAAATAAAGTTTCTGCATTTTTATAACCAATTACAACAGTTGGAGTGCCATGCAAAAATTCTGATTCATTTATATAACGGCCATACTCCATTTCAATATTTTGAATACTGTTGAACTCCTCGGTCACCCCATAGATATTGACATTGGTCAAAGTATTTTCTTCAAAATTTAAGTTTGCATTTGTAGAAAGAAAAAGGCAAATATTGGAAGCTAAAAAACTTTTGTCTTTCAAAAATTTCATTTCCTTGTAAGTAGGTACCGGTCGTTTATAATATTTCCACCAGGGATAATCATTGCCACCCGAATATTCCCACTTGTCTATGTAAATAGTATTGTTACCAAATTGTTTGATATCGCTCTGCACTTTTCTTTCCAAACTGTCCACAGTTGCCAATACGCCGATGATACAGAAAATGCCAATAGTGATCCCGAACAACGAAAGAAATGTACGGAGTTTGTTCACTTTCAATTCCTGAAGAGCCATTCGGAAACTGTTCCAAAGAATACTGAGCAGTTTAATCATGTATCAAATATAAGTCAGGCTAAATCTGCAATTCCACCTTTTTATACAAATGGCAATTAAGCAGTGTCAATGGTTTTATTCCGCATTTGTCTGTTTTGATAAATAAAAAAATTAAAACAAATGATTATACATGACTAAAATCATTTTAAAAAATAATGATTTTTTAAAGTTCGAACATTACATTTGTGTTGATTCTTCAACATTCAACTTTTGCATTATGACCTGGAAACAAGTCTTCACTTCATCGGTAGGAAAGAAATTAATTATGGGATTTACCGGTATATTTCTCATTTTGTTTTTAATTGTGCATGTTGGTTTAAATGCCTGTATCTGGGCTAATGACGGCGGCAAAATGTTTAATGCCGGTGCACATTTCATGGGTGCTAACTGGGTGCCTAGAATTTTAGAAGTAGGTTTATTCCTCGGACTTTTATTGCACATTATTCAGGGATTAGTGCTTGTGTTTGATAATCGCAGTAAACGAGGCATTCAATATGCAGTTGCATACGGTAACAAAGGAAGTAAATGGTACAGCAGAAGTATGGGATTATTGGGAACACTTATTTTGATGTTCCTTGTTTTGCATTTATCAAATTTTTGGTTTCCCAATCGTTCACATCAGGGTTTTCTTTTGGGAGAAGAAATCGATCTGTATCAAAAAATGCAGGAAGTATTCAGCGAATTGTGGGTGGTGATCGTTTATGTTGCCGGATGTATTTCTTTGGCATACCATTTGGCACACGGATTTCAAAGTGCCTTTAAAACTTTTGGTGTGTATAATAAAAGATGGCATGCAGTGATCGGCACTTTAGGTTTTGCATTTGCGATAATTGTGCCTTTGATGTTTGCATTAATGCCACTGAGTTTTTATTTTGGATGGATCAGTTAAAGATTCAAACCTCTTAAACATTAAACATTTTAAACTTCTTAAACTTTCTGAATAATGTTAGATGCTAAAATTCCTGCCGGACCATTAGACGATAAATGGACAGATTATAAAGGCCATTGTAAATTGGTAAATCCTGCCAACAAAAGAAAATTAGAAGTAATTGTCATTGGTACAGGATTAGCCGGAGCCAGTGCTGCTGCGAGTTTGGGCGAAATGGGTTATAAAGTAAAAGCATTTTGTTTTCAGGATTCTCCTCGCCGTGCACACAGTATTGCTGCACAGGGTGGAATTAATGCTGCAAAGAATTATCAGAACGATGGTGATTCGGTTTTTCGTTTATTCTACGATACAATTAAAGGTGGCGATTACAGAGCAAGGGAATCAAATGTTCATCGTTTATCCGAAGTAAGTGCAAACATCATCGATCAGTGTGTGGCACAGGGTGTTCCTTTCGCAAGAGAATATGGCGGTTTATTAAGTAACAGAAGTTTTGGCGGTACACAGGTACAAAGAACATTTTATGCAGCCGGACAAACAGGTCAGCAATTATTAATAGGTGCTTATCAGGCATTGGAACGCCAGGTGGCTTTGGGCAATGTAAAAATGTACAACCGCCACGAAATGCTTGATGTGGTTACCATCGATGGTAAAGCAAGTGGCATCATCGCAAGAAATTTAGTGAATGGAAAATTAGAACGCCATTTCGGTCACGCTGTTTTATTGTGCAGCGGCGGTTATGGCAATGTATTTTATTTATCAACCAATGCAATGGGCAGCAATGTTACTGCCA
>JAGWPQ010000535.1 GCA_028877045.1 Bacteroidota bacterium
AAAAAATCAATGCATTGTTGCGGTGTCCAGTTTCCCAAATGATAATTCAGTGAAAAAATAATTCTTGCGCAACGGTGCATGCGCCAGAACAGCATGCCAATGCGGTCTTCAGCATTTCGTGGAAAATTCATATTCCACAAAATGAATTCCCAATATAAACTCCAGCCTTCTATCCAGAATGGAGTAAAATAATTGCGGTAAGGTTTGTAACGTTCGTTCATATAAAATTCCAAACGATGCCCGGCAATTAATTCATGATGCACGGTTGCTCTGGAGAAATGTGGGTTGTTACCACGCATGCTCATCAGCTTTGCGTCTTCATCCATGGTGTTGGTGGGATAAGAGATCATTAATTCTTCGCCACCTAAAAAAAACGGACTCACTAATTGTTGTTTCGGACTCATCATTGTCATGCGCCATGTTTCTTCTGCCAGCGGCGGAATAGTAACGAGATCATGTTTTTTTATAAAATCAACCGATTGGTTATAGAGGTCCATGATCATTTCAGGCTGGTGACCTTCGGGCACATAACTGTTTTTCACTTTTTCCAAAGCTGCTTTCCAGTTATCGCCGAAACCCAGTTCCCGTGAGGCTTTCAGCATTTCGGCATCGCACCATGCAAATTCTTTATTGGCAATATCAACCAGTTCTTCGGGCGAATACGGAATGAATTCATATTGCAATTGACGAAGTAATTCTTCTCTTCCTATCGGATGGCCAACAATACCACTGGCATCTTCTTTTTGCGAACTCGATTTATTGGCTTTGCTTTTTAATAGTGCTGCATATTTATTTAATGCACTGTCGGTTTGCTGATAAGGTTTTTGTATCCACCAGCTAAATTTCGGATCGTAACCAAAATAAAAATCATACACCGATTTTAATGCGTCCTTCAAACCCTTCACGGTTTGTTCTGCACGTTTCGAAAGGTTATCATCGATCAATCCTTCCTGTGCAACTGATTTTGATAAAGTTTGAATTTGTTTATCGATAGAAAATAATTGATGCGCAATGGATTCGCTGTTTAAGTATGCACCGCGGCGGCGCAACTTTTCCCATTGATAAATGGAGTCGGCAAAAGGAATATATTTTTCAATTTGGGTAAATTCTTTTTCTTCTTTATCCAATAAAAACAATTCATTTTTTATTGTGCGTTGAAATAAAATATAATCGACCTGAGCACTTGTTTTCATTTTATCGAAATCAAGCTGTTCTAATTTTTGTAAATATTCCTGATTGAATTTTTTAAAACGTTCCCGTCTTTCAGGAGAATTAGTGATGGTATAAAATCTTGACAGGCTGCCTTTATCGGCTTCATAGTTCACCAATAAAGGTTGTACTTCACTGGTTTGATAATAAGTGTCAAACGCTTTCTGCGCTTGCGATTGAAATGAAATCAATAACAGTAAGCCAAAAATTATTTTTCTCATAGCGATGGTTTATGCTATGAAAATAGGGATTTGTTTGCAGGAATCAGTATTCCGGATTTACACCCACATAATTCAACGGCGTAATGGCTTTTAATTCTTTTTTCAATGCACCGCTAATTTTTAATGAATTGATGAATTCGTGCATGGATTTTTTGTTTATTTTATCCTTGCCTCTGGTCAGGTCTTTTAAAGCTTCATAAGGATTTGGATAATTTTCACGGCGCAAAATTGTTTGAATGGCTTCTGCAACAACGGCCCAATTATTTTCGAGGTCTTCTTTTATTTTTATTTCGTTCAATACCAATTTATCCAAACCTTTTATCAAAGATTTTATTGCCAACAAAGTATGTGCAACCGGCACACCAACATTTCTTAATACTGTGCTGTCGGTTAGATCTCTTTGCAAACGTGAAATGGGTAATTTTGCTGAAAGATGCTCCAGCAAAGCGTTTGCCATGCCTAAATTACCTTCGGCATTTTCAAAATCAATTGGATTTACTTTATGCGGCATGGCCGATGAGCCCACTTCGCCTTTCTTGGTTTTTTGTTTAAAATAATCCATGCTGATGTATGTCCACACATCGCGGCACAGATCAATTAAAATATTGTTGATGCGTTTGATGTTGTCGAAATGTGCAGCAAGATTATCGTAGTGTTCGATTTGTGTGGTGAACTGCATGCGTTGCAATCCCAAATTATTTTCAACAAACTCGTTGCCCAGTTTTACCCAGTCTCTTTTTGGAAACGCAACAAAATGCGCATTGAAATTTCCGGTGGCGCCACCAAATTTTGCAGCATACGGAATTTGTGAAAATAAATTTATTTGCCCATCGATCCTTTCTGCAAATACCATGAACTCTTTTCCCAATACCGTTGGAGATGCTGGCTGACCGTGCGTTTTAGCCAGCATGGAAATATTTTTCCATTGCTGCGCCAATGTGTGTAAATGATTGTGCAGATTAACAACAGCAGGCAAATATTCTTGCTCCATGCTGTGTTTCCAGCTTAACGGAATAGCTGTGTTGTTAATGTCCTGCGACGTTAAACCAAAATGCACCCATTCTTTTAAATGACTTAATTCTATTTTATCTAATTGTTCCTTTAAAAAATATTCAACAGCTTTTACATCGTGGTTGGTGGTGGCTTCAATTTGTTTTATTTGTTGTGCATCACTTAAATGAAAATCTTCGGCCACTCTTTTTAATTGTTGT
>JAGWPQ010000536.1 GCA_028877045.1 Bacteroidota bacterium
AATTTTAAAACTTTAAACTATACAATTATGAAAATTTTAATTGCAGACGACCACAGCGTTGTTAGAAAAGGTCTAAGATTGATCTTAGAAGAAGAATACCCCCATTCGCAAATCGATGAAGTGCCTGATGCAGTTGAACTGTTGAAAAGAGTTGCAAAAGACACGTACACTGTTATTATCTCCGACATTACCATGCCTGGGAGATCAGGTGTAGAAATAATAAAAGAAGTAAAAGAACACGCTCCTAAAACACCTTTGCTTGTTCTAAGCGTTCATGCTGCCGAAGAATATGCAGTACGTGCCATCAGGGCCGGTGCATCAGGCTATCTTACGAAAGACAGTGCACCAGACGAATTGATAAAAGCCATTGAATATATCTTAAAAGGTAAAAGATATATTACATCAGAAATAGCAGAATTATTAGCCGATTCGTATGGCGATAATCTTGATAAACCTGCCCACGAATGTTTATCGAACAGGGAGTTCGAGGTGATGAAATTCATTGCATCAGGTAAAAGCATTTCCGAAATGGCACAAACACTTTCTTTGAGTGTCAATACCATCAGTACTTACCGGGCCAGAATACTTGATAAGATGCACATTAACACAAATACCGAGCTGATTAAATATGCGATCGAACACAAGCTTGTTTAACAAAAACAAGCTTGTTTTACTTCCCCCTCTATGTCATTTTATTTCCATTTTTATATGTAGTAAAATCACTACTTCATGTGATTTATTCACTACTTTATATTAACTCTTCCACTACTTCATTTTCATATAATCCGCTATTGCTATACTTTTTTATTCTGTGCAATTTTACATCAGAATAAAAGATAAGAATATTAGAAAGGAAAAAAGATAAAAAGGTACATCGCTTAAGATTCAATATTAAAAACCAGATTCAAAAAGTAATAGCAGATAAAGACACGATGTACAGTTAAATAAGTTCTACCAAGCTCTTTGTTGAAACGAAAGGCAGGCTGAGAAATGAATAATTACTCAGCGGCTATTTTATTGCCCTGACTGAAGTAAAAAATCGGTCAACAATAAAAGTATGCAATAACATATTATTTTATTATATAATATATCAAACCCAGATCATGAAAAAAATATTACAAATAGCATTATTGATGATGTTGAGTGTAACATTTTTACATGCAATGCCAGCCCCTACGAGTCCGGTTTCAAAGGCTTCCAGCTCATTTGGTGTAACACTTTGCGGTGCTGAGTTTGGTCAAAATAATCTCCCCGGAATTTTAAATACACATTACATCTACCCAACACAGAATGAAGTTGACTATTTTGCAAACAAAGGAGTTCAGATCATTCAATTGCCTATCAGATGGGAAAGAATCCAGAGAACATTAGGTGGTCCGTTGGATGCAAGAGAACTTTCACTGATTGAAAAATTCTTAGACGATTGTGCTGCAAGAAATATCCAGGTTACCCTGATCATGCAGAACTACGGCAGATATAAAATCAATAATGTAGAATATATCATCGGCAGTCCTCAGGTTTCACGCGCTAACTATAAAGATGTTTGGAGAAAATTAGCTACAGCCCTTAGAAACAGAAAAAATATCTATGCTTTCAGTATCATGAGCGAACCTAATCATATGCAAAATTATTCTTGGTTCGAATCTGCACAACAAGCAATTAATGGCATCAGAGAAGTCGACAGAACACATACCATTTTGGTTGATGGTGATAATTATTCTGGTCCTGAAACATGGGTTGAATACAATGACCAGTTAAAGTATTTAGTTGATCCTGCAAACAACATGATGTTCAATGCACACTGCTATTTTGATGAAGATCGTTCAGGCGAATACAAAAAATCTTATGCAGCAAGTGGTTCAAACGAAATGACCGGTGTTGAAAGAATCAAACATTTTGTTGATTGGCTTCATGCAAATAATAAAAGAGGTTTTGTGGGTGAATTCGGGATCCCAAACAATGATAATCGCTGGATGGTTGTTTTAGATAACTTCTTACAATATCTTACCGAAAATAATATTGGCGGATGTTATTGGGCAGCCGGTCGTTGGTGGAAAAATTATCCATTATCAATTGAACCAATGGGTTCTACTGATAAACCTCAAATGAACCTGTATGCGAAATACTTGGTTCAAACCAATAAATCTCAATTTGCTAAATCTGCAGTTGCTAAGAATACAAGGAAATCAAATTCCGATACATATAATTACGAATACGCAGCAAACACTAAATCATACAGCGCGTTAAAATAAAAGCAAGTTTTTCATAT
>JAGWPQ010000537.1 GCA_028877045.1 Bacteroidota bacterium
TAAGGTTGATATTCAAAACCATTACCTTGCATATTTGCAGTAGGAACCGTAAAGTTCATAGAAGCATCACCAAAAGTATTAACCGGTATGCCTATATAAGAAGCGCCCACCCCAAATCCGGTCATATTTCTTGCTTCGGTACCAGCTAAAACACTAAAATTATGCAATCCAATACTTCTTGTGTACGATGCAGTGTTCGTAAAGATCATATTGAATGCCTTATTCATGCCACGAGAAAAATTAGTATTAGTAAGATTAGATAGCGTATTACTTAAGAAATAGATAGGATTAAAATTTTCATTACCCCAAAATGCCAGATCGGCACCAATGCTTGATCTGAGTTTTAAACCCTTTATTGGTTCTATTTCAACATAAGTGTTGCCAACTAATTTATCGCCCCAACCATAATTGCCCTGATGGGTTTGTATATAAGCCAACGGGTTAGACATTTCCTGTCCAACATATTGAGAAATTCCATAAGGATTGCCATTGGCATCTCTGACAATTGAACTTAAATGATTTGAATATGGATTTTGAGCAAGTACAGTTGGATCTGTTACGATGACAGGAGTTATTGGGTCTAAATTAATCGCAGAGCTCAATGGGCCTCCAAAATAGCCATTCGCATCAAGACTTCCCATACTTTTTGTATATGCATAAGAAAGGTTTTCACCAAAACTCAACCAATTAGTTACTTTATGCGATGAATTTATCCTAACAGAGAATCTTTGATAATTTGAAATAGAAGATGCTACAATACCATCTTGTTTAAAATATCCAAAAGATGCAAAAAAGGTAGATTTCTCATTACCTCCACTGAAACTTAATTCATGATTCTGAATTCTGGCATCATTATTAAAAATCGTATTCTGCCAATCAGTACCTTTTCCTAAAGTGCTGAGATCAGGAAATACTATTCCGTTGCCAGCTGCTGCAGACGATTCATTACGCAATGCTGCATATTCGGTTGCATTTAATAATTTAAGCGTTTTTGCAGGAGCTTGGGTACCATAATAAGAAGCCAGATTAACACGTATTGATCCGGCTTTACCTTTCTTTGTTGAAACCAAAATAACACCTGATGCAGCTTTAGTACCGTAGATCGCAGCAGATGCAGCGTCTTTTAATACTTCTATAGATTCTATATCCGAAGCATTCAAATAATCAATTCCGCCGGCTACCGGTACACCGTCAACAACATATAACGGATCAAAGTTATTGATGGATGTAACCCCGCGAACCATAATAACCGATGCTGTACCAGGTTGTCCTGAATTAGCAGAAACTATTACCCCCGATGTTCTGCCCTTTAATGCATCTTCCAATCTTACAACAGGCATATCTTCCAGGTCTTTTGCTTTAACACTGGCAATTGAGCCTGTAACAACACTTTTCTTTTGCGTACCATAACCTACTACTACTACCTGATCTAATATTTTAGCAGAAAGAGCTAATTTTACATTCACTAATTGTTCCCCTTTAACAGGAACTTCTTTTGCCTCATAGCCAATATAAGAAAAAACTAAAACAGCAGTTTTATCGGCACTTATCGTATAGACACCATTATTATCGGTTGAAGTACCTTTATTGGTTCCTTTAATTAATATCGAAACACCTGATAATGGTTCATTATTTTCACCTGTCACTCTACCAGTTACTTTTATAACATCAGCAAACTTTGCATCATATCCTTTTGCCATTACAACTACTAAATTGTTTTCCAAAATTTTATAGGTCAATTCAGTATTCACAAAAAGTTTATCAAGAGCA
>JAGWPQ010000538.1 GCA_028877045.1 Bacteroidota bacterium
AAAATAGTGCCAATTTGACCATAAAATATTTGTAGCACCGTTTTTGAAAAGCCAAACAATTATTTATTATAACAGAACTAATGATATGTTGAACATTTTATCAAAAATATTAGGTGGCAATAAAAGCGAAAAAGATGTGGCTAAGATTCAGCCCTACGTTATCAAGATCAATCAATTCTTTGAGCAATACCAGAGCCTTTCGAATGATGAATTGAGAAGTAAGACTGTTGAATTTAAACAACGCATTAAAGAACATTTAAAAGATATTGATGCAGAAATTTCGGGTAAACAACAGCAAGCCGATGAGTTACCTGCCGCCGATATCCATACCAAAGATGCCATTTATCAGGAAGTTGATAAATTAAAAAAAGAACGCGATAAACAAATTGAAGTTATTCTTGATAAAATTTTACCAGAAGCTTTTGCAGTGGTAAAAGAAACAGCACGCAGATTTAAAGAAAATACCGAATTGGTTTCTACCGCAACTGATCTTGATAGAGATTTATCTGTTACAAAAGAGTATGTAAAAATTAATGGCGATAAATCTATATTTCAAAATACGTGGACAGCTGCCGGCGGAAAAGTAACATGGAACATGGTGCATTACGATGTGCAGTTGCTGGGTGGTATTGTGCTGCACCAGGGAAAGATCTCTGAAATGTCGACCGGTGAAGGTAAAACACTGGTATCAACATTGCCCTCATATTTAAATGCATTGGCCGGCGAAGGTGTGCATGTGGTTACGGTGAATGATTATCTGGCAAAACGTGATAGTGAATGGAACGGAACTTTATTCGAATGGTTGGGATTAACTGTTGATTGCATTGATAAACACGAACCTAATGGCGAAACAAGGCGCAAAGCCTATTTAGCCGATATTACTTATGGGACAAATAACGAATTTGGTTTCGATTATTTGCGTGATAACATGGTACACAGTCCCGATGAAATGGTACAACGCAAACATCATTTTGCAATGGTGGATGAAGTGGATAGTGTATTGATCGATGATGCAAGAACACCATTGATTATTTCCGGACCAATAGGTCGTCAGGATAATATCGAACAATTCTTTGAATTAAAACCAAGGATTGAAAAATTAGTGGAAGCACAAAAACGTGCTACCAATCAATTTTTAATTGAAGCCAAGAAAAAAATTGCTGAAGGAAATGATGATCCTAAAGATGGCGGATTGGCTCTGTTCCGTGCACAGCGCGGCTTACCGAAGAATACTGCATTAATAAAATATTTAAGCGAACCTGGTATTCGTGTGAAATTGCAGAAGGCTGAAAATTATTATTTGGCCGATCAATCACGTGAAATGCCAAAAGCCGATGAAGAATTATATTTCTACATCGACGAAAAAAATAACTCGGTTGAATTAACTGATAAAGGAATTCAACTCATCACCAAAGCCGGAGAAGATCCAAACTTTTTTATTATTCCCGATATCAGCGTTGCATTGGCCGATATTGAAAAAGATAGTTCGATTGATGCAGAACAAAAATTGCATCAGAAAGAAAATATCATCAACGATTATTCTGTAAAGGCCGATCGTATTCATACTGTTCAGCAATTATTGAAAGCATATACCTTGTTTGATAAAGATGTGGAATATGTTGTGCTGGATGAGCAGGTAAAAATTGTTGATGAGCAAACCGGTCGTATTCTCGATGGCCGCCGTTATTCGGATGGATTGCATCAAGCGATTGAGGCAAAAGAAAATGTGAAGATCGAAGCAACTACACAAACTTATGCAACGGTTACTTTGCAGAATTATTTCAGGATGTATCACAAGCTTTGCGGTATGACCGGTACTGCCGAAACAGAAGCTGCTGAGTTGTGGGATATCTATAAATTAGATGTGGTAACTATTCCAACTAATGTTCCATGCATTCGTGTTGATGATCAGGATCTGGTTTTCAAAACCAAACGCGAAAAGTTTGGTGCAGTGATTGATGAAATAACAAAATTGCGTAATGCAGGAAGACCGGTTCTGGTTGGTACAACATCTGTTGAAGTGAGTGAATTACTGAGCAGGATGTTGCGTCAAAAGCAAGTTCCGCATAATGTGTTGAATGCAAAACAACATGCCCGTGAAGCGCAAATCGTTGCTGAGGCTGGTTTTGCAGGAGCTATAACTATTGCAACAAATATGGCTGGTCGCGGTACCGATATTAAACTCGGACCCGGTGTTAAAGAAGCAGGGGGCTTGGCCATTGTTGGTACTGAGCGACATGAATCCCGTCGTGTGGACAGACAGTTGCGTGGTCGTGCCGGTCGTCAGGGCGATCCCGGATCTTCTATGTTTTTTGTTTCGCTGGAAGATGATCTGATGCGCATGTTTGGGAGCGAACGCATTGCAAAAGTGATGGACTTTGCAGGATACAAAGAAGGTGAAGTAATTCAGCACAGCATGATCACCAAATCGATCGAACGTGCGCAGAAAAAAGTGGAAGAAAATAATTTTGGTATCCGTAAACGCTTGTTGGAATATGATGATGTGATGAACAAACAACGTACGGTTATTTATACAAAACGCAGTCATGCTTTGTTTGGTGAAAGATTGGCATTGGATCTTGATAATG
This sequence comes from Bacteroidota bacterium, assembly GCA_028877045.1. GTDB lineage: Bacteria > Bacteroidota > Bacteroidia > Chitinophagales > Chitinophagaceae > CAIQDX01. The sequence goes on from JAGWPQ010000538.1 coordinate 2,589, forward strand.
CATTTTATTCTGTTGCTGAAGGATTGATTAATTCGTTTAAAGAACAAAACGATTTTGAAGGTTTTCGTTTGGCAGTGATCGTAAATTTTGGAACCGATACAAAAATCACTGCTGATGAATTGAATAAATTATCAGAACAACAATTAGCCGAAAAATTATACGACGAGGTAATCGAAAATTATCAGCATAAAAAACAGGAACTCGCAGCAAAAGCATTTCCTGTATTTAAAAATATCCGTTTAAAACAGGGCAATCATATTGAAAATGTTATTGTTCCTTTTACCGATGGAAGAAAAACAATGCAGGTGCTTGCCAATATGGAAAAAACATTGGCAACCAGTGGCGGCGAAATGGTAAATGCGCTGGAACGTAATGTGACCTTGGGTTTGATCGATGATGCATGGAAAGAGCATTTACGTGCCATGGATGATTTGAAACAAAGCGTGCAAACCGCAACATACGAACAGAAAGATCCGTTGGTGATTTATAAAGTGGAAGCATTTAATTTATTCAAGAATATGGATAGCGAGGTGAACAGAGATATTGTTGAATTTTTATCGCATGCAACGATTCCTTTGGAAGATGAAAGCCAGGTGAGAGAAGGCCGCCAGCAAAAAACTGATCTCAGTAAAATGCGCACACAAAAAGATGAATTGGATGGCGCAGGACACGATGATAATTATATCGATCCGTCAGCACCGGTAAAACAAGAACCGATAAAAGTCGGGCCAAAGATCGGACGCAACGATCCTTGTCCTTGCGGCAGCGGAAAGAAATATAAAAATTGTCATGGAAAAGATGCTTAAAATAAGATCCCGCGAATAGCGGGATTTTTTATTTCAAGCAACACGACCTTTTTTCATATTTTAATTAATTAACAAATATTTTGGCGAAAGATGTTGTTTTTTTTATATTTTTAGAGTGAACCTTAAAAACTATAATATGAAAAACATGCTTGTCGTTTTATTGCTTTTATCAGTAAGTCATTTGTCTGCACAAAATTGTGCTGTAATGGTAGCTGCATTAAAAGGAAGTTATACAGGTGAATGCAAAAAAGGCATCGCCAATGGTAATGGTACAGCTGTTGGTATTGATACTTATGTTGGAAATTTTAAAAATGGATATCCCGATGGCAAAGGAAAGTATTCATGGAAAAACGGTAATTGGTACGATGGTTTTTGGAAGAAAGGCGTTTTTGAAGGTGAAGGAACCTTACATACTGCAAAAACAAATACTTCGGATACAAGTGAATTAAAAGGTTTTTGGGCAAATGGGAAATTTAAAGGTGTTCAAAAAAGTTCTTTTACTGTTTATGTGATGAGCAATAAAATCAGTGATGTTAATGTGCGTAAAGCCGGGAAAACAGGAGAAGATATTACTATCGTTGTAAAATCAACTACAGGTGGAGCAGGAACATTACTTGGTGGCTCCCCCGTACAAAATGAAACTTCAATCGTTTCAAGTAATACTATTCCAAAAGTTAAATTAACCGATATACAGGTTTTGTCCGGAAGTTATTTAACTAAAGTTGATAATGAATATTCGCCTATTGCCAATAAATATACTTTGCAACATGTAGTGTTTCCGATATCGTTATATCTTTCTTTCGATTCGGAAAGAATAAAAGTTGATCTTTCTGAAAAAGCAAACTGGATCATTGATGTTAAACTGGATAAATAAATTTTTTATCTTTTTGAAGAGGTTGTCAAATTCTATTGACAACCTTTTTCTTTTTAATTACATTTGGTATTCACAACAACTTATTATGGTTGCAGAAAAAAAGATAGTTGCTATTCCCGATTTCAGATACAGTTCGCATATCGATCATGTTGGCGTGGAAGAAAGAGCTTCGCGATTTACCAAACGCAGCATTAAAGCCGAAACAAAACTGAATGGTTTGAAGTTGACTTTGAACATGATCGATCTTACAACATTGGAAGGAAAAGATACCGAAGGAAAAGTAAAACAACTTTGTTACAAAGCACAGCATTTGCATGATGCCTATCCCGGATTGCCAACGGTGGCGGCCATTTGCGTGTATCCATCGATGGTGAGTGTTGCAAAAAAAGCATTGGGCGATTCGGGAATTAATGTGGCATCGGTTGCCACGGCGTTTCCGAGCGGACAAGCATCACGTGATGTAAAGATCAGAGATGTAAAATATGCAGTGAACAATGGCGCCGATGAAATTGATATGGTGATCAGTCGCGGAAAATTTTTACAAGGCGATTATAATTTTGTGTTTGATGAAATTGCTGCGGTGAAAGAAGCATGCGGTGAAGCAAGGCTGAAAGTTATATTGGAGACAGGCGAATTGGTTACTTATGATAATGTGCGCAAAGCAAGTGATATAGCAATGTATGCTGGTGCCGATTTTATTAAAACATCAACTGGAAAAGTTACGCCTGCTGCAACTATGCCCGTAACATTGGTAATGCTGGAAGCCATCAGGGATTTTTATTATAAAACAGGAAAGATGATTGCCATGAAACCTGCCGGTGGTATTTCGAAATCAAAATTGGCATTGCATTATCTGGTGATGTTGCAGGAAACATTAGGCGAAGCATGGATGAATAATCATTGGTTTAGATTTGGTGCAAGCAGTTTGGCAAATGATGTGCTGATGCAATTGGAAAAAGAAAGAACTGGCGTGTATCAGAGCTCGAATTATTTTTCTATTGATTAATATTAACCACAGAAAAAAGTTCAATAAAGAACAAAGCGTTGAGGAGTGCGACGCAACGAAGTTTAATTGAAAAACAAAAGCCGGTAACAAAAAAAATAATTTGTAATTAATGATCGAAGTAAAAAATATAAAGAAATCTTTTGGCGAAAAAATAATACTCGAAGATATCAGCGCAGTGATGGAAGCAGGTAAGTGCAATTTAATTATCGGCATCAGCGGTAGCGGTAAAACGGTGTTGACGAAATGTATTGTTGGATTGTTTGCACCCGACAGCGGCGATATTTTATACAACCACGAAAGCATGCTGCAGATGGATAAACACGCGTATAAAAATTTGCGTCAGCAGATCGGCATGTTGTTTCAGGGATCGGCATTATTTGATTCGATGACGGTAGAACAAAATGTTCGGTTTCCGCTGGATATGTTTACCAACTGGACTTTAGCCGAAAGAACAAAACGTGTGAATGAGGTGCTGGACAGAGTGAATTTAAAAGATGCCAATAAAAAATATCCGGCAGAACTTAGTGGTGGCATGAAAAAACGTGTGGGTATTGCAAGAGCCATTGTATTGAATCCAAAATATTTATTTTGCGATGAACCGAATTCGGGACTTGATCCGCAAACATCTTTACTGATCGATAAATTAATTAAAGAAATTACCAACGAGTTTCAAATTACTACCATTGTTGTTACGCATGATATGAACAGTGTGATGGAAATTGGCGATCATATTGTTTATTTGCACGAAGGCCGTAAACAATGGGAAGGAACGAATAAAGAAATCATCTTCAGTAAAAATGAATTACTCAATAATTTTATTTTTGCATCCGAATTTTTACAGGATGCCAAA
>JAGWPQ010000539.1 GCA_028877045.1 Bacteroidota bacterium
CGACCGGTGTTTTCCTGTTTTGTTTTGCACGAAACAAAAACAATAACGATGAAAAGAACAGACAGAACTCTCATAAGTTTTAGTTTGAAGAAGAAAGGTAGAAAATAAATTAGAACTCTTGAAAATTAACCTAATCGTTTGTAGAGGGCCTGCCAATGGTACATAGTTTAAATATTTAAAATGAGTATGTTATACAACCTGTGGACGGAATTAATTTCCCAAATCCTGTTTACTGCCGCTAACGGTTTTGCTGAAAACAAGTTTGCTGATGAACAGTAAGGGTATCATACCCATATAGCTGTACCGTTTCTCAGGTACAGGACAGGGTGAGTAACCTCGTTATACACTCATGATAGATATATACCATTTTCTGCAATAAGCCATATATAAGCTACATATAAGCCACATATAAGCTACATATAAGCTACTCCTAATAGGAGTAGCTTATATATGGTTCATATGCGACTGGCACTTGAATTATTTCTGATTTATATAGCAATATGATAGCTATCAATCATAGCCAAACCAACCATCAACCATGGCAAGTAAAGCAGGAAGCCAGGGCTTTTACACGCAGTATGGCAGGCTTGACCGGATATGCAGGAAGCAAATAATTGGTCCGTACAAAAGGGTACTGCAGGGATAATACTCATACCTTCCATTCATTCCGCCAACAGGGTACTTAATATTTTTGTATTTCCTGCTGACTATTATCATTTGTTTTTTTAATGCAGCGCAATAGCTTGGATAAAAATTCTGCTGTATGAAATTCAAATACCTGTTACTGACAATATTATTATTGGCACAACTTTCTACGACCATCAGAGCGCAGGAATGCAACAAAGAAATTTTAAATTCATTATCTTCTTCAAACTTCAGTTACAGACCCGGCCAGTGGGATGGCTTAATGCCTATGACCATGTTTCCATGGGTAAAGAAACAGTTGGATGGAAAAGAGTTTAATTATTTTCTGCAAACAAATGTTACACCCATTCAGGGAAGGATTTTAATTGTTCAGGCTGCTGCCGGTGATGCGATCATGGAAGGAAAAAGACAAAACAATTTTTCTCCCGATAAAGTGATCGATTATGTGAGCATGAAAAAATTTGCACCAAAAGGTAAAAATAATTTTGCTGCACCCGAACCTTGCGGCAGGCCTGAATTTCCATTGCTGTATCACGTTAAAGGCAGGCAGGGCGAAATGCAGTCGGAAGGTTATGCCGGTTATGCAAAAGGGTATGCAGTTTATTTTATTGCCTCGTATGGTAACAAAGAATTTCCGTTAACGAGTGAATGGGTACAAAAAGCTTTTTTTGATTGGCTTACGCCGCTTCCCAATTTAGAAATGGCGCAGGTACAATTCGGGAGTAATGATACTAAAATAATCATGTTGCCTGCGTTTCCTAAAAACATTGCAACAAATATTTGCCTGATACCGGCTTCGGAATTATTGCCTGCAAAAATTGAATACAAAGGATTGCCCGAAAAAACAGTTGAAGTTATTTTACCCGATGATGCTTTGGGCGAGCTAAAATATAAAGATCAAAAGGGAAAATCACTTACCATCAAACCGGACAACAGCGGCAGCTTTACCTGCTATTTTTATTTTACCGGAAAAGCCGAAGTTACAAAACGCATTACTTACGAAGTAAGATTCAGACAGGATGGGAAAACTGAAAAGGGGTATATTAATGTTGGCCTGGGTTTGGAAGTAACACGAATCAAACAGGTGCAGGGTAGTTTTGATCAATATGCTGTTAATACACCTTATCCTTTCGTCATTCAGTTAAAAAGTACATTTTATCCCGATTTAGAATTAGGCTTATATCTTTCAAATGCTGAAAAAGAAGATTGCTGGAACGGGAATACATTAGGTTTATTTGCTGATTGTGAATGGTTGAACAGGTCTGCCGACATCACTACTAATGATGAGATCTATCGTGGTACCTGTAATATAAAAACCTATGGCAGTTTTACCGATAATGTTGCTTCTGCAAACGATTCTCCTTATTATCATGCAGGTGGAACTGTTTATCCGAGTATTGTTTTAAAAACCGGAGGACAACATATTTATGGTATAAAATTGAGGCCGGTAATTATTAAAGTTGCCGATCATTTTCAGAAAGGGAAACCATATCTTGAATGCAATAACGAACCGCTTTTAAAAGCAAGTACCATTGTCGGATTATCGGCTGTTGAGCCCGATACCTGGTTTAATGTATTTCAGGATATGGCTTGTTCTTTTGATGCTACTTCATGGCAACAAAGCGTAAGTATAAGTTTGATAAAAGCTATTCCTGTTTACGGCAAGTTTGCAGAACGTTTTTTAACCGGAGCGAGTATTATATGCAAATTTACCAAAGGCAATTACGGCGATGCTTTTCTTGAACTGGTGGATGCCATGGGAAAAGAATATTTGGATCATTTAACGAGTGATGAAGTTTTACCATTACTAAATCCACGTGAACAACAGTTGGCAAAACTTGCCAAAGATGTAAAAGACGTGCTGGAAGCAAGTGTTGAAACAAAGAAACTAACAGAAGATATGCTCTCGGCCAGAAAAGAGCTTAAAGAAAAAATCGATAAACTTTATCTGGAATCAAATTACGAGTTTCAGTAAAAAATTGATTACTAAAATTAGTCAGCATTTTTCAGGTGCTGACTAATTATTTGTATTCCAACATCAGATAAGAGTGTTACAAGTGTGCACTTCTGCCACTGGAAGAAGCATATGCAACGAAGATTTCACAAACATTAAAAACTCATCTCAAAGGCAAGAATATGTTTAATTTTAATCATTAACTTTGAAATATGTCTCAACTTTCAATCATAGAAAGAACAGTTCAAATAATGAATCAGCTTCCTCCTGATAAAGCTGCGGAGATTTCTGATTTTGCTGATTTTATTATCAAAAAATACGAGGAACAATTGATCAACAGCAATATTCAAAAACTGGCTGTTGACAGTAAGACTTTTTCTTTTTTGGAAGAGGAAGAAGGCATTTATACTGTGAACGATTTACAAGAAAAATATAATGTCAAAAGGTGATATAATTCTGATCCCATTTCCATTCACAGATTTATCAGGAAATAAATTACGTCCCGCTGTTGTTCTTATATAAACTGCATCCGATATAACTGTATCGTTCATAACTTCACAAATTAAATGGCAGGAAGAAACAGACATAGAATTAATTCCGTCAAGTTCAACAGGAATTAAAAAAGCTTCACTTATCCGGTTAAATAAAATTGCAACGATTGATAAAGATTTAGCAATTGGTAAACTTGGTTCTTTAGATAAATCTTCAATAATTGAGCTAATCAAAAAATTGAAACAACTATTGCAGCTTGATTAAGATTTTAATCCGTCAACAAAAAACAAATCAACCAATCAACCAATCGACCAATCGCCCGATCAACCAATCAACCTTCTCCCTACTTCGCTACATCGATCTTGACTTTCTTATTCTTTATCTTTTCGTTCTTGATCAGTTGCAGTACACCACCTACTTTTATTTTCTTGATGGCAACGAAAGAGAAAAAATCTTTCACATCGATCAAACCGATATCTTCTTTTTTTAATTGGCCTTTGTTCGATAAGAATCCAACGATATCTATTTTGTTTACTTTGTCTTTTTTACCTGCTGCAATGAAAAGTGTTGTCCATATTGGTTTTGCGGGCAATACCAATTCATCCGGCAATTGCAGTTGTTCAACTGCTCCGGTAATATAGCCGGGCAATTTTTCTTCGCCCGATAAAATCAAGATCACTGTTCCGCTTGCTTCAACTCTTGCCGTCCTGCCGTTACGATGTGTAAAAATTTCTTCGGTATGCGGCAAATGATAATGAATGATGTAACGGATGTTGGGAATATCCAAACCACGTGAAGCCAGATCAGTTGTTACCAACACATTGGTGGTGCCATTCCTGAATTTGCATAAAGCACTGTCTCTTTCCTGTTGTTCCATCGCACCATGATAGAACTCGTTATAAATTCCTTTATCGGATAATAATTTGCTCACACGTTCAACCGATTCGCGGTGATTGCAAAACACGATCATCGAACGGCCACCCAGCATGCAGATCAAACGGAACAAAGTTTCTATCTTATCTTTCTCATCCGAATAAACTGTTTTGATAGCTAATTTTTCTTCGCTTATTTCTTCATCCGATAAAAAATTAATTTTAGCAGGATCATTCAAACCAATAAAGGAAGGTATCTCTACAGATTCTGTTGCCGACGTCAGCATTCTTTTTTTGATCGAAGGCAAGGAACCAACAATAAAAGATATTTCTTCTGTAAAACCCAGTTCAAGCGATTTATCAAATTCATCCAGCACCAAAGTCTCGATAGAATTTAAAGTAATGTTTCCGCGGCGGATATGGTCGGCAATCCTTCCCGGCGTGCCAACTAATAAAGCCGGTGGCTGCACTAAATTATTTTCTTCGGTCTCTCTTTTATGCCCGCCGTAACAACAGGTAATTTTAAAACCTGTCTGCATCGATTTAAAAACAGTTTCGATCTGTTGTGCCAGTTCGCGTGAAGGCACGATGATCATTGCCTGTGTTTGATTATTGCCGTCGTTTAATAATTGCAGTACAGGTAATAAGAAAGCCAATGTTTTTCCCGAGCCCGTGGCCGATAATAAAATAACATCAGCATGCTTTTTATTGGCTTCAACAGAAGCCAACTGCATTTCGTTTAATGCTTTGATCTTTAAATTAGAAAGGATCTGTTCTATGGAATATTTTGTCTGTTGCATTGCGGCGAATCTACGAAAGATTAAATGAGTGGGTTTTAAAGAAAATAATTGGATTTAATAGAATAGACTATTTAAATGGTTTTTGCAGAAGAATGAATCAGGGGAATTTTTTCAGCAATGTGCTGCTGAGTAATAATTCAAGCAGCAAAAAGAAAAGAGCGAGCAAGATAAAGGGTCTGTATTTTTCATTGTAATGATTCAGCTTTGTAACCTCCACCTTTGTTTTTTCGA
>JAGWPQ010000540.1 GCA_028877045.1 Bacteroidota bacterium
TATTATCGGACTTTTATTAATTGGCGAACGACAAAGAATAATTGGATTTATTCAAAAAGGACAAATTAAAAATCAAGAGTAACAATATGCTGCTAGCAAAGCATTTTCTTTAATGATGCGGGAACCTGTGACTTATTATGAGGTAACAACCTTCTTAACAACAGAGAATAAATGAAAGAGACTTTCGGTAATAAAATATACAATGATCTGGAAGAAAGCCGGATTGATGGGAAACTTATCGTTGCCTTTATTCCAATTGCATTCTTCACCTATTTCTTTCACGAATTTGGTCATTGGACATTTGGAGAACTTTGGGGAAATGACATGACATTAAGTTTAAATAATTCAACTACCCGAAATGGCCATTTCACAAATGATTCCGGTGCTTTGTGGTCGGCTATAGGCGGGCCTTTCTTTACAATACTTCAGGGACTAATATTCTTATTGCTTACCCGGTTGACTACATCGATCTATACCTATTCAATTGCATTCTTCGCTGTGTTCTCACGTTTCTTCTCAATTGTTTTTGGCGGAATCGATCTTCAGGATGAGGCAAGAATAGCTTCACTGACAGACACCAATAAATACCTTGTTGCAGCAATAGTATTGGCCATATTGTTTTTGATCTTATGGCGATGCAACCGGATCATGAAATTAAATTTGAAAGCATCAGGCTATTTTTTGGTTCTGGGTGTTTTTGCAATACTGATCGTGATTGGAGCAGATAAAATATTCAGATAAACTGCTTTATTGAACCCATATTTTTAAATCATGCCCTCCCCCCTTTTACCCTTACTATCAATACTGCTCATTCAGCCACTAATATTGTCGCATTCACACAGCAACAATATCATATTTGTTGTCGAGATTTGTATCGTACATAACACAGCAATAATTTGAAGCATACTGAGAACCGAATAGGCAAGCATAAAAATTAATCATTAAAAAAAATAAAATCATGGCACTAATCAATCCGCACATCAACTTCAACGGAAATGCAGAAGAAGCATTCAATTTTTACAAATCAGTATTTGGCGGAGAATTCGCCATGATCGTACGCTTCAAGGATATATCAAACCCTGGATATCCGATACCGGAAAAAGAGGCAAATAAGATCATGCACATTGCTTTGCCAATCGGCAAAAACATTTTAATGGCCAATGATGTTCCGGAAAGTATGGGACGCGTAAATGAAAATGAAAACAGGTCTAAGATATCTGTTAGTGCTGAAAGCCGTGAGGAGGCCGACAAAATATTTAGCGGACTTTCAGCAGGCGGAAATGTTGAAATGCCTATTAGCGACAGTCCATGGGGCTCTTATTTTGGGATGTTCAGGGATAAATACGGTATTGAATGGATGGTAGATTTTGACCCCAAACATAAAGGGCAAATGTAAGCAAAGAAAACCCGCTACAGATAGAAGGACACCCTATAAATATTTAAAATCAGAAAAAATGAAAAATGCATTCAAAAATAAAGGGGCTGCATTCTTTTTATCAATCAGCATGATCTTACTTAATTACAGCTGCAGCAATTTAAACAAAGATGCATCTACTAAACAAATGATCAAAGATTATTATGCAGCATATGAAAAAAAAGACTGGAGCTTGATGGAACCCATTCTAGCCAGGGGGTTTTCTTTTACAAGTCCTGCCGGTGATGACCATATTAATTTAAACCTATACAAGGAAAGATGCTGGCCAAATGCATATAAAACAAAAAAGTTTGACCTTGAAAAGCTTATTATTGATGGAGATGATGCCTATGTAACATACAATGGCTGGACTACAGATGGCAGATTATTCCGTAATACTGAGCGTTTTAAATTTAAAGACGGAAAAATAATAGAGAATGAATGTTTCTTTGGAACCGGTGTAAGTTTTCCTAATAATACTAAGACAGGGAAATAAAGTAAATAGTTATTGTCAAACCTTAATAAAGAATCTTGCCTGCATCAAATAAACCAGAATAAAAATAAAGAGTCATAGACAATTTAATTTCATAAATTAATTACAAACTCTTGTTGTCATGAATATCACTGACACATACATTTTGAATTTTGAAGAAGTAAGAAGAAGAAGCATAATGATCTGGAAAGGCTTGCCTGAAGAGTTTAATAATTGGAAGCCTGACAAAGATGCTGAATCTTTTATAGAAGTGATCCGACATGTTTTGGAATGCGAACAATTATTCCATATGAGAATAATAAAAAGAGGAATTCTTACAAATTATATTTCTCCCTGGGCAGACAGACCTATCATTAGTTTAGAGGATGAGCTAAAATTTGCAGCAACATTCAGGAA
>JAGWPQ010000541.1 GCA_028877045.1 Bacteroidota bacterium
AACAACCATGCCAGCTCTTTATTCTTCAATCCGCCTTTTATTTCCCGGATGACAGATTCAACAGCATCACTTGTAAAACGTCTTGCACCCAAAGGCGGACGTTTGCATTCATATTCTGTAAAATAATTTGCTAAAAGATTTTCTTTTTTTAATAATAACGCTGCAGTAAGAATTGATGTGGTTTTTATAAATCCTTTTCGAGTATGCATCTTATTGTAATTGGTTTTAGACAAGAATTAATATGCTAATTTAAATAAGATATGCAAGTGCATTAGAAATGATTTCTTTATAAAATCAATTGATCCTAAGTTTTGGATTTATTCTTTCTTAGGTAGAATTTATTCTATCCTGAATTTTATCGGGCAATTTGAACTTCCAATTCCTCTTTATTTTTCTTTTATATTATTTCAGGAAAAAAGTGCCTGCAAACGTTCGTCGGTATAATCATCCACTGCCATCATAATATTGGGCAGGTGTGCAAACTCTTCCATCGTATGGTATGTTTTAATAACAACTGCCTGCATACCGGCTCTTAACGCCGACTCTACGCCTTTTGGTGAATCTTCAAATACAATACATTTATTATAATCCATTCCCAATTGATCGGCACATTTAATAAATGTTTCGGGATCGGGTTTGCTTACCGCTACATCATCGGCACTCACAATGGATTTAAAATATTTATGAAGATGCAATCCGTTAATGATATAATCAACATTAAACATGATGGCAGCTGTACCAATTGCCATCGGGATATTTTGATGAAATGATCTTTCTAAAAAAAAATCAAGCCCTTTTATTAATTTCAAATGAGGCGTAAACTCTTTTTGATACCTTTTTTCTTTTTCAACCGATAACTCTTTCATTTTTTCTTTGGTAAAATATCCTTCACCAAAAATCCGTATCAGGAGTTCATCATTCTTTCCATACATCTCTTTTTTCACTTCATCCCAGGAAAGGTTTGCATGCAATTCGTTATTTAAAATATCGTACCATGCCCTTGCATGAAATTCCATATCATCAATAATAGTTCCGTTCAAATCAAATAAAAATGCTGTATCGCTCATGTGCGCAAGCTAAATAAAATTTCTTCTTAATCCTTGGTTAAACTAATTGGCCTGCTGTTTAAATCACTTCCCCAATGTGTGGGTTCATTAACAAGTTCTATTTCCAATTTACCGCCTTTCGAAATATTTTTATACTCGATAAAATTCTTATCATACCATTTTCCATTCCATTTTACTTTATTAATGAACATGGCATTGCTGTTTTTTTTATGACAGATGATCTCCAGTTTTTTATTGTTGGGCAATGCGATATTTATTTTATCGAATAAGGGCGAACACAAAATATATTGGTTCGAAACAGGATCAACCGGATAAAAACCCATCGCCGCAAACACATACCAGGCGCTCATTTGACCGGCATCGTCATTACCACTTAAACCACCAGGTCCGTCACTGTATTCTTCGGCTAAAATTTTCCTTACATGCATTTGCGTTTTATAGGACGATGCAGTATAATTATACATGAACGGAATTTGATGCCCCGGTTCATTACCATGCCAGTATTCGTTTTTAATAAATAAACTATCTAAAGCATTCTCTAATTTTTTTTCGCCACCCATCAATTTTGTTAATCCTTTTACATCCTGCGGAACATAGAAAGTATATTGCCGCGGTGTGCCCTCAGTAATATAAGTTTCCCTTACATCGGCATGAAAACTTTCAAACCATTTTCCATTGGCATAACGCCCACGCATCATTGCAACAGTTGTATCAAAAACGTTTTTATAATTAAACGAACGCTGTAATAATTTTTGATAATCATCTTTTTTATTCAAATCTTTTGCAAGCACACTTAACGCGTAATCATCAAAAGCATATTCCAATGTGCGGCTTACCTGTTCTTTTTTATGAAAGGCTTCCTGCACACTATCATCCATAGGTATGTAACCATATTTTATGTAAGAAGTTAATGCTCGTCTTCCCATACCGTTTTTATACTCATTAAAATCTGTCGCAGTTTCAAAAGCATTCTTTCGCATTAATCTGTAGGCTTCATTTACATCATAGTTGCGGATACCTTTTGTATAAGCCGATGCAATAAACGCTGTTGCATGATCGCCGATCATTGCTGCGGTATAACTATTCCAGCATGGAAAAATAGGCAGCCATCCGCCCTGCTCCCCTTTTGCAATTAATGATCTTACCAATTGATTTACCAATTTTGGTTGTAATATTTCAAACAAAGGCAACTGTGCACGGTAAATATCCCACATAGAAAAATCGTCGTAATAGCCGCCACCATTCATTTTCATCAACTCATAATTACCTGCAAATTTTGGATACGTTCCGTCAACATCGCTCATCAATCGCGGATGCTGCATGGCATGATACATGGCCGTATAAAAAATGCGTTTATCTTTTTCGTTATTTGTTTCGACGGTTATTTGCGATAATGCTTTCTCCCAAACCTGTTTTGATCTCGCAAGCACCTGATCAAAATTTTGATCGGCAATTTCGCTTTGCAAATTATTTTTTGCTTCTCTCAAACTACTGAACGATGTACCAATTTTAATACAAAGCTTCTCTCCTTTTTTCATGGCAAAACCGATATAGGCACCAATATCTTTTTTGTTCATTACACTGTCGGCAGAAAATATTTTATTATCAGCATAAGTTCCGGAGCAATTAATTTTCTTTTCAATCTTAATATAAAACCAACCATTAAAACCTGCCGGTTCGCCCCATCCCTGATAAATTCTATGCACCGGATTATAACCCCAGACTTCTCCTTTTGCTTCATCCACTTTTACAAAACCTTTTTCTTTATCACTGTTGGGTATGATGAGCAAATACAAACTATCATCCTGCTGCAAAGTAAACTGCATCATGCCACATCTTAATGTTGAAGTTATTTCTGCAGCAAGATGTTGTGCAGGCAAATTGATTTTATAATAACACGGCGATGTTATTTCATCATTATGCGAGAAAGGAATGGCATAATCGTTCACATTTGTTTTTAATTTCCCAACAACAGGCATCAGGGTAAAGCTGCCGTAATCCTGTGTGCAAGAGCCATTCAGCCAATGTGTACCACGAAATCCGCTCAATAAATTATCCTGATACAAATAAGGTGGTTGGCATTTTGTTTCTGTTTGTCTTGTTTGTGCTGTCCACTGCGTCATTGCAAAAGGCAATGTTACAGATGGGATGGTGTTTGCATTTAATTCGCTTCCGGCTTCGCTATGTTTTAACGCTGCAACCGTGGTTGATGCCGCTGTGCCCGATAATGGCTGCACATATTTTAGCAGCCCCTGTGCATGAAGATTCACGCACAAAAAAAACAGTATGGCCACAACAAGTATTTTTTTTATGTAGCCGGCTGCAGTAATTCTGTTTGGCTTTTGTTGCGTCGCACTCTTCAACATCATTAACACAATTGAGCAATTTATTTTTAGTTTTAAAACCAATGGAACACAGATGACACAGAATGTACAGATGATAACGGATTGAATGCCGCTTTGCGGCATTAGCGGTGCTAATCTGTTTTTGATTAATAATATAAAACTATCAGCGTACATCTGTTCTATCTGTGGCATCTGTGTACTATCCTTCGTTTTGATATTTCAATTTAAAAATCATCGTATCAAAATAAATTAAAGATAATTTTCCCGGTTGTTTATTTATTTTTTATTGGTATAAATCACATCATTAAAAAACATTTCAGGCTTTTCTATTTTACCCGCTGCTTTTGTGTTTTGCAGTAACAATTGTTTTACATCATCAAATAAAAAAGCCTTTCTGAAATCTTCGCCTTTCATATTTACAATTACATTTTTCAACGTTATTCCTTTAACATGCCGTACAAAAAAACCAAATACAGGCAGTTCGCCAAACATCGAAAATTCAGGATAGTCTTTTACAGCTTCTGTTATGGTTTTAAAAGAATCCAGCGGGAAATAATTCGCTTTTTTATCGGCAATGGTTGCATAATTAATTTCGATGTTTTGCAAGGTTATATTTTCCACCAAATGCCCCGGCAATCCACTTATTGAAGAAGGAAAAACATTATGCGGGTATGGAATCGCAGAACTGTCAATGCCCGAATTATTCCACGGCGAAACACTTTGATATACTACAGACGTATCTATTTTATATGTCGGCGGATATTTTAATTCAGGACCTTCCATCGGATATCCTTTATCGGGTTTTGTTAACGGCACATCTACTTTTACATTCGAAATAAAAACATTGTGCAGGCTGCCATAAACAGAATCTTTATTCCGGTGACCTAATTTTATAAAAATAGCATTGCCTGTATTTACCGCATGAATATTTTGTACATCAATTCCATCAATAACACCACCATCAACGCTTTCGATGGCAATGGCCGAACGATAGGTATCATACACTTCTATATTTTTGATCACGATTTTTTTAAATCCACCGTACGATGCGGTACCTAATTTTATTGCACTTGCACTTGAACGCACTTTGCAATTCGAAACAAAAATATTTTCACAACTGCTGTGCCTGTCGCCCGATTTTAAACAAATACCATCATCGGCACAATTAATATTACAGTTGGTAACTTTTGCATTTTTACAATCAACCAAATCAATTCCATCATTGTTCCAAAATGTATTGCTGAAGACATTGATGCTGTCGATAATAATATTTTTACATTTTTCATAATTCTGTATCCAGCCGGCTCCGTTTTGCAGGTGAATGTTTTTCAAAGTAACCCCGTCACAATTTTTAAAGTGGATCATTTGCGGCCGGTTTAATTCGCTTGGCCTCCGCTGATGCCAATCGTTAAAAAATTTCCATTCATTATCGTACCATTCCCCTTTTCTTAAGCGTACATAAAGATCATTGATCAACAGATCACATTGCCCGTCAATCAAGCCTTTGCCGGTAATGGAAATATTTTTTTCGTTATCGGCAACAATTAGTGCAGACACTTTTAAACTGCTGCCATAATCGCTGATGTTTGTACTTGCCAGCAATACCGCTTCTTCATGAATATTTAATTCAACATTCGATCTCATGTGCAACACACCTGTTACAAATCTTCCTCTCGGAACAATTACTTTGCCACCGCCCAGTTTCGACACTTTATCAATTGCATGTTGAATGGCAATGGTGTTATTGGTAGTACCATCGGGCCTTGCGCCAAAATCAACAATATTTTTTGATACTGTTTGTGCATGAACAGTTGAGCAAAACAGCATTACTAAAAAAATAATTCTCATCTTAAAAATTTTATTCGTTTAAAATTGTTCGTCAGATTTTGAAGGAGGTAAATTTTTTGTTCCCCACGAAGAAGGTGTTGCATCCATTTCTAAAACCAGTTCACCGCCATTCATAATTTCTGCATGTTCGATCCATGATCTGTCAAAAGCAATTCCATTCAGTTTTGCAGATTTGATATATTTATTTTGATCAGATAAATTATTTGCAGTGATAATAAAATCTTTTCCATTATCAAGATGCAGCACTGTTTTTTTGAAATAAGGTGTATTGATCAAATAATAAGGCTGCCCTGCATTTGGATAAAAGCCCATCATGTGAAATGCAAGCCAGGACGACATTGCGCCCGAATCGTCATTACCCGGGATGCCGCTGCGTGAAGCATTATAATTTGCATTTACAATTTTATGGATCCTGTCGCTGCTTAAATCGGGCCGTCCGATCCAATGATATAAATCCGGACTTAAAAAAGATGGTTCGTTACCAACATTATAAAAGCCTCTGTTAAATAAAATGTCCAATCGTTTTTTAAATGCATCATCACCACCCGATTTTTTTACCAGCATTGCCACATCATGCGGCACACTTAAAGAATATTCCCACGAACTTGCTTCATAAAAAAATCCGCACCACCAGCAAACACAAATTGGCCAATCCTGTGCAAGAGGAGTATAACGCAGATAAGAAATTTTTCCGTTGCTTACATCGCATTGAAAACTATCGACCCATTTACCTGCTGCATTTTTTGGCATGATAAAGCCTGTTGCACCATTATCATTTATATCCCTCCATAAATTTTGCCAATTATCGGATTGTTTTAAAAAACGCCAATATTCGCCTTCGCGTTTTATACCTTTCGCAACTGTTGCCAAACAATAATCATCATACGAATATTCCAATGTTCTGTTACCTGCACGTACAAAATTTGTAGAAATATAACCCAGCGAATTATAGTCTGTAAGTCCACCCCTGCCTTCTTTTTCTTCATTACCACCCGGCGGAACATTTGCATCTTTCAACATCGCTTCCAATGCAAGATTATAATTAATGCCTTTCAAATTTTTCACAAACGCATCGGCAATCAATACTTCGGCATTAGAGCCACCTTGTGTTCTGCCGTTACAATTGCCGCTTCTTGCATCGGGCATATAACCATCGCGTTTATAAATCTGCAACAACGCATTTATAATATCAACTTCACGTGAGGGAGAAATTAAAGTGATGAGCGGATTTGATGAACGATAGGTATCCCATATTGCATAAAAATCATCGTAATAAGCTGTGTTGTTTTCCCACAAAGGATTTTCGCCTGTTCTGTCAACCGGCATCAGCATGGTATGATACAATGCAGTATAAAACATTTTCTTTTGATCGGTAGTCGCATTTGAATCGATCTCAATTTTATTCAACAGATTTTCCCATTTTGTTTGTGTTTCTTTCAACACGGTTTCAAATTTCCAATGCGGAATTTCTGTATCAATATTTTGTTTCGCTTTCAATGAACTGATAAAAGAAATACCCACTTTCATTTCAATTGCATTCGCTTTCAAGTCATCAAAGAAAAGCATTGCTCCGGTTTTCTTTCCATCATCAATTTGTATTTTTTGTGAGGGAGATAATTGATTGTTTTTCCATGTATTGAATTTACTGAACGGCTTATTGAATACAGCTGAAAAATAGACGGTATAAGCATTTCCGTTATTCCATCCACCACGGATCTTTGTATATCCGCGAACTTCATGATCGTTAATTATTTCAATTTCCGAACCAACAAATTGCTGTGCTTCTCTTCCATCGGGAATAATGGATTCGCCTAAAAATTCGCCGCAATCTATCTTCACCGCTTTCCTGCCGTTATTTAAAAATGAAAATTTATAATACGCAACTTTAGGCGATGTTGTGATCTCGGTTTGAATGTTCCACTTCTTTAATAAAACACTGTAATAACCCAATGATGCTTTTTCGTTTTGCCGTAAAGATTCCTGTTTGATCGATTCAAAATCGCCGGCAAAAGGCATCACTAAAATGTTACCGTATTTGGCACCGCCACCGGTACCGCTAACATGCACCTGACTAAAGCCATACAATGTTTTATTCATGTCGGGCGAGTAACCGCTGTTTGCATTTTTATTGCAATCGGGTCCGGGCTTCACCATTCCGAAAGGACATGATGGCCCGACAAAAACATTACCATCGCCCTGCGAACCGATGAATGGATCTACATATTGATGATATTGACTTTTGACATTTGTTGCAATGAAAAAAATAAAAACTGTACATGCAAAACGAAAGATCAGTTTTGAATGAACAGTTTGTTTATGCAAATTTTTATTTTGAGAAATCATAATCAGTTATTAAAATTATTTTTTAGAAATCACTTGTAACTATCTGCAATAATTGACCAGTATTTATGATACAATGATCCGGAAACACCAACAGCATTTCCTTTAACTGCAAGAGGATAATCTTTTCTTTCGTTCACCCAATGCCATTCCCATTTTTTTATTTCTTTGATGAAAGATGCATTATCAAAATCTTTTCCTGTTTCTAATGATGATGAAAGTTTTGCAATAAACTGTTGCCATCTTGGTTTATAAAAATCATTCATTAATCCGCTCCATTGCCGGCAGGCATATTCATTCAACGGGCAATTTTCATCGCCCCAAAGTGTGATCAAATCTTTTGCATTCATTTCGTACAATGCTTTCTCCTGTTGCGTTTCACCGCATTTCCTGGCAGATTCGATCCACCTTCCCAATAAGAAATCTTTTCTTGTTGCCAGCAGATCATCCATATCTCCGATCAGTTGAATAAACTGCGAACTATATTTTTTAAATGCAGTAACATCTTTGTTTTTATATGCCGTTACAAATTGTTGTTGCAATTGCAAAGCATAATTGGCAAGTATTTGTCTTGTTACATCAACGATATCGAATTGAAAGCCATCACTGTCTTTGCAAGCATCTGTTGCTTTAATCAATGCATCCCATGCAGGTAACAGATCTTTTGCATCGTAATTTAATTTTGTGTTGGCCCAACGGCTTGATGAATCGAAAGTTGGCCTTGCCTGAATAATAGATTCGGCACCATCTCTTTTATATTTATCGGCAGGAACAGTGTACACAGTTTTCTTCAAAATATCCCACGCATCTTCTGCATTTTTATTTTTAACGCCGTAACGGTTTCGAACATATTTAGGCAACCATTCGTTCAAATCAATACTATCATTTCTCCAAACATTATCCATCATCAATTCGTACATCACCGGGTTTTGTTCGATGCCTTCCATAGTTAAACCAATACCTTTTAACTTTCCATTTTTATTATCGTGTAATGCTTGTGCCGGGGCGGTTGCAACGGTTTCCATTCTTCCGAACAGATTGGTATTAGCACCAAAATTGTTGAGCATATTCCATATCCATGGCTTGCCATAAAAAGCTTCGGTGCGTTTCCACACAGGTTCTATTTCTGTTGCCAGATCGAGCAGGATCATTTTATTGTTTGGCACTGCTTTCAATAATGCTTCTGTTTGTGGTTGTTTCCAAAATTTTCTATCGCTATAAAATAGCCAGGCCTGCATTACCCAAACAGCCGATGTATCTGCACGATGCATTCCTTCATACACTTTTGCGCTAAGCTTCGATAAAAATCCCGGGTCATCGGATGGTGGTTCGTTTTCATTAAAAGTATCGGCGCTGTACAAATGATCGGTGCCTAATAATTCAGTTTGTTTTTGTAAAAATTTTTTTCCGATCGCAGCAAACAAAGAATCGTTGGCATCCAAAATATAAGTATCGCCAAAACCATTGTTCCAGTTTGTAGTTTTCAATTTTGCATTGGGAAATCTTTTTTTAAACGCAGCAGGTACATGCCCTGTAAATGCAGGCAGCACGGGTTTCATACCCAATTCCCTTTCGCGTGCAATGATTTTTTTCTGCAAAGCAAAATGTGATGTCATCCAATGTTGTGGTAATGGTCCGCCCCATCCATCCAGGTTGCCCATCCAGAACCAGGAGAAATAAGATGGGCCGCAAAAAAAATCTTTCAGATCATCATCAGTAAAACCCATTTCTTTATACACCAAGTACCATGTGTATTCTTCGCCGGTAATTGCCAAAGGCATATTAATTCCATGCAATGCCATCCAGTCAATTTCTTTTTCCCATCTGTTCCAATCCCACCAGCTCATGCTGTAATTAAACGTGCAATAATTTAAATAGTAGCGATATTCATAAGGTGTTTCTTTGTGAATTTTATTTGCAACTGTTGGTAATATTTTTGGAAGATGAAGATTAACGCCATTCCATGTAATTTGCACGTGACAAAATTCATTCAGATAATAATACAGAGCCGAAGCTATTGCCACACCTGTATTTCCGCGTAAAATAATTTTATTATTTTTCGATTCTATCTCAAAAACATCTTTATCATTATCGGCATTAATAAATTCGGTTTTTATGTTTGATGAATGAGTTCCTGTAATTCTTTTAATCAATGCTTCGGATGCCGAAATATTTGTTTGTGCATTTGCAGATTGAAATGCCATCATCAAAAAAATAAGTATGCTGCAACAAAATTTTATTCTCATTCATTTCAATTTTAAAAAATATCTTACCAGAAAACAGTATATAAAACAGCCAATATTGCCAGGATGATCGCTGCTAAAATTTTAAACCCTGTTGTGGTTTTAAACATTGCTGTATTGACTTCAATAATATGTTTGTCATTTTCAGGATGAGGTTTCACTAAACTAATGATGATCATCACTGCCGATACAAATAAAAATGTGATTCCCATCCTGTCGAGAAAAGGATAATCGGGAAATACTCCGTTTGTCCATGTTGGTAAAAATTTTAATGCTGTTGAAACCGGTATTGTTATTATTGCACCAACAATTGCTGCAAACGCTGTTGTATTTTTCCAATATAATCCCAATAAAAAAATGGCCAATACACCGGGCGAAACAAATCCAACATATTCCTGAATGAATTGATATGCCTGATCGAGTGAACGAAGTGATGGTGTAATGAGTGCAGCAATGACCATAGAAACTATTACCGCCCAACGGCCAATGCGAACCAATTTTTTTTCAGATGCATTTTTATTAAAAAACTTTTTATAAATATCCAACGAAAAAATGGTAGAGATGCTGTTTGCCTTTCCTGCCAACGATGCAACAATGGCTGCGGTTAATGCAGCAAATGCAACGCCTTTTAATCCTGCAGGCAATAAGTTCATTAAAGTTGGATAGGCATGATCGGGTTTTATGGTTCCGGCATCCATCATTTCCTGTTGAAACATTCCGTTCTTGTGCAACACAAACATTGTAATGCCGGGCAATACAGCGATCAACGGAATCAATAATTTTAAAAATGATGCAAAGATTATTCCTTTGCGTGCAGTCTTCAAATCCGCACCCAGTGTGCGTTGTACGATGTATTGATTGCATCCCCAATAAGCAAGGTTGTTAACAAGCATACCTCCAACTATAACAGATAACCCGGGTAATTCTTTATAATATGGATCGGTTTTTTTAAAGATCATATGAAAATGTTCGGGTGCTTCTTTGCGCAGTACGCCCAATCCTTTAAAAATATCGCCATGAAATCCAAACTTATCGGCCAGTAACGATAAGGCAAGATAAGTAGTTACCAATCCGCCGATAATCAAAACAATTACCTGGATAACATCAGTATATCCTATCACTTTCATGCCACCAAGCGTTACAATAATTGAGAAGATACTTAAGCCAACAATACACCATTCGAAACTGATATTACTGATCGATGATATTGCCAGTGCACCCAAATAAATGATAGAAGTAAGATTAACCAGAACATAAGTAAGTAACCAGAATGAAGCCATGATAGTACTTACCGTATC
>JAGWPQ010000542.1 GCA_028877045.1 Bacteroidota bacterium
CACGATCAATGCCATCACCAATCCCATTAAATATAATCCCATCATCACCAAACCCTGCAGACTTAAAAATCCGAAGTAATATTTATTACTGATCACCAACGAAATTAAAATTGTATAAACAGGTAATCTTGCACTGCAACTCATCAATGGTGTTACCAAAATGGTGAGTAATCTTTCTTTTTTATTTTCGATATTTCTGGCGCTCATGATGGCGGGCACGGCACACGCAAACCCACTGATCATGGGCATTACGCTCTTTCCGTTCAACCCAACTTTGCGCATTAATTTATCGCTCAAAAAACTGATGCGTGCCATGTAACCGCTATCTTCCAGAATGGTGATCAATCCAAACAAGATCATGATCTGCGGAATAAAAACCATGATGCCGCTTAATCCCGCAACCAATCCGTTTGTAATTAAATTGCTCCACCAGGTATCGGGTAAATTTGTATGCAGGTAATTCGAAAATTGTTGAAAGATCCATTCGATGCCATCCATCGGAAAACGGGCCAACCAAAAAACACTTTGAAACAATAAAAACAAAACCGATAATAAAATTAAATAGCCCCATTTCCGATCCAATAAAATATCATCCAATTTATTGGTAAACATTTTCTTTTCTTCGGGATTGGGCTCGATCACATTATTATTCATAATCTGCTTAATGTGCTGGTAGCGCTCTAATATTTCTTCGGCCTGTGTTTTTGTTGGATTGAATTTATTATCAATTTCTATTTGTTCGATGGCATCCTGCGTTGTTTGATCGAAGGGAAAATTTTCGTGATTGATGAGATGATGGATCGCCGCATAATTACTCAGCTTCGGAAATATTTTTTGGACAGCTTCGATCGAAACAGGTGCTAAATTTTTATTATCGATAAAATCATTAACAGGTGTTTCAGTCTTTTTTTTGATTACCTGCGCCAATGCTTTATTCAAATGCGTTAATCCTTTATTCTTTCTTGCATTTACTGAAACCACCGGAACGCCAAGTTCTGCCTGCAATCCGGCAACATCAATTTTAATTCCTTTTTTTGCTGCAAGATCATTCATGGTTAATGCAACAACCACCGGAACTTTCAGATCGATGATCTGGCTGCAGAATAAAAGATTACGTTTTAAGTTACTGGCATCAGCAACAATTAAAATAATGTCGGCTTTGATCTCTTCATCGGCATTCATCAAAACTTTGTAACAAACCCATTCGTCGGCACGGCGCGGATATAAAGAATATGTGCCCGGCAGATCAATTAATTCAACTTTCAAATCATCTTCCAGTAAAAGTGTACCTGTTTTTTTATCAACGGTAACACCGGGAAAGTTGCCGACTTTTTGGTTCAATCCCGTCAAAGCATTGAACAGCGAGGTTTTGCCGCTGTTGGGATTGCCCACTAATGCAATATGTAATAATTCTTTTTTCAACTAATCTTTTACGGCAGCAAATGTAACTGCGAAGTATAGCGATGAGTTACGCGTTCGGGAAAAGAATATTTATAAAGATTAACAAAGTTGAAACGTAGTACGTTTACTTTTGCAAGTAACAAATGCTAATGATGAAAAATTTATTACTGATTATTTTATTGCTGCCTGTGTTTTCACTGGCGCAAAGCAAAAGGAAAAAGCTTAAAATGCAGCAACGTGCAAATACCGAAATCGTTGCTAACCTGAAACAACATATTCAATATTTAGCCGATGATAAATTAGAAGGAAGAAGGACCGGCACACAGGGCGAATTGCTGGCCATGCAATATATCTGCAACCAATATGAAGCAATGGGAATTGAACCGCGTGGCACCAACGGATATGTTCAGGAATTTGACATTGATGAAGGAAAACAAGCCGATGCAAATAATACTTTTATTAAAGTAAATGATAAAAATGCAGCATTGAATGTTGATTTTTTCCCTTTGGCATTTAGTGCAAGTAAAATGATAAAAGGCACGCCGGCTGTGGCTTTGAATGAAAGTGGCCAGCCATGGTTCATTGATGTGAAAGAGGAACTGGAAGAAAATCAAAACAATCCGCATTTCGACATTTTTGAGGACATCAAAAAACACGCAAATAAAATTGCCGGCAAAGGTGCAACAGCTTTATTGTTGTATAACAGTTCTTCCATCACCGATAATATTTTATTCAATAAAAATGATAAATCTGCTGCAACAAAAATTCCGGTTATTTATATCACCAAAGAGGGATTTAAAAAATATTTCAGCGATGTTTCCGAAACTTTAAATATTGAATTGGGTGTTGCATTTACTCAAAAAACACGCAAAGCAAGAAATGTTGTTGGCTTCATCAATAATAATGCAGCCACAACAATTATTCTGGGTGCACATTACGATCATCTGGGTTATGGCGAAGATAAAAATGCTTTGGACACGGGTCATGTTATTCATAACGGTGCCGACGATAATGCCAGTGGTACCGCGGCTTTGATTGAATTGGCAAGGATGCTGAAAAAATCATCCATAAAAAATAATAATTATCTGCTCATTAATTTTTCGGCCGAAGAGTTGGGATTATTCGGAAGTAAATATTGGCTCGAACATCCTTCCACAAACATTACTGCCAACTACATGATCAACATGGATATGGTTGGAAGATACGACAGCACACACAAATTAACCATTGGCGGTTATGGCACTTCGCCAACATGGGGCGAATTATTTTCGAACACGACAGATAAAAATTTAGTTATAAAATTCGATAGTTCCGGCAGCGGCCCAAGCGATCACGAATCGTTTTACAGAAAAGAAATGCCGGTGTTATTTTTCTTTACCGGAAGCCATTCCGATTATCATAAAGCAACCGATGACTGGGATAAAATTAATTATGATGGAGAACGCGAAATTGTGCAATATGTTTATCATTTGATTGCAGCATCTGATACAAAAGGAAAATTGGTTTTTACAAAAACAAGAGAGCCGCAGGCAGGCCGTAGCACAAAGTTTACAGTAAGTTTGGGTGTGATTCCCGACTATGGTTATACCGGCACAGGTGTTAGGATCGATGGTGTTAGCGGTGGTAAATTAGCCGAACGGATTGGCTTGCAGGCCGGCGATATTTTATTGCAGTTAGGCGAATATAAATTTGTTGATGTGATGAGTTATATGCAGGCATTGAGCAAGTTTAAAAAAGGCGATAAAACAAAACTCGTTATTAAAAGAAAAGACGAAGAGAAAGAATTTAATATTGAATTTTAATTGTGAGCAAACTAAAATTAGATATTGATCTGCTGAACGAAG
>JAGWPQ010000002.1 GCA_028877045.1 Bacteroidota bacterium
ACTACCACATCACGCTGGCAATAATCAACAATTCGCTGCAGATTTTTTTCTTTATAATAAACATCCTGCACCATGCTGCCGTCAATATCTGTTTTAGATGTCGGGATGCCTAAAACAGAAGCCAACAAATGAAGCGATACATAATTTTTATTATCCCCAAATTTCCACCAGTTCATCGTATCAAGCATTTTTGTTTCCCATGGTTTTTTATCATTCAGTTGCAAATATTCGGGCAATGCTAATTGATGAATCATAAGCCTGCGGCAGATGTACGGAATATCAAATTCCTTAATATTATGCCCGGCAAACAAAAAATTCCTGTTATACTTATGCATCTTATCGCACAATGTTGTAAAGGATTTCAGCAATTCTTTCTCATCATCGTCATAAATGCTTTTCATTTTTAAACTCCATTTATTTTTTCCTTCCTCCTGAAAGAATGCAGTGGAAATACAAATAATTTTTCCAAACTCTGCCAAAATACCTGCACGTTTTTTATACGCTTCTTCGGGACTTGTATTTTCTGGCATGGTTTTGGAAATTTTATCCCAAAATAAGATTTGCCATTCGGGCGGTAATAAACTGAAATCCTCGAATTGAGGAACAGTTTCAATGTCTAAGAGTAGTAAATCTGTTAACATAAGTCTATATTAGCATTTTAAAAAATCACAACTATGAGTTACTCGTCAAATGCTGCACCGCAGCCGCAACAAAAAGATAATCGTAAAACCATCTATGCACTATTGATCGGTGCACTGGTACTTACCTGGGGGTATTTAATTTTTGATAAAAGCAAGAACAAAGAAATCATCACTCAAAAAGAAATTCAGTATGTAAATGTAAGCAACGCAAAAGATTCTTTGCAAGCTTTATTTAATGATGCTTCGGCAAGAGCTGATTCTTTGACCGGAAGTAATGTTCAGTTAACCGGCGCATTGGCGCAAAAGAACAGCGAAATATTAAAATTAAGATCAAATATCGGCAGTATCTTAAAGAAAAAGAATGCCACTGATGCCGAATTGAAACAAGCCAAAGAGATGATCGCCGAATTAAATGGTAAGATCGATGGTTTGTTTGCCGAGATCACAAAACTGAAAGGCGAAAATCAACAATTGACTTCTGCCAATCAGCAATTAAGTACCGAAAAAAATCAGTTGACGACTGAGAAAGGCGAGTTGCAAACGAATCTTTCTAAAACGCAGGCAGAGAAAGCAAATGTTGAAGATCTGGCTTCTACATTACACGCTTCTAATATTGCCGTTGAAGCAGTAAAAGTAAAAAGCAATGGCAGCCAGAAAGAAACTTCTTCTGCAAAACGTGCCGATCTGTTTATCATCAGTTGTTCGCTCGACGAAAACCGCGTTACACCAAGCGGGAAGAAAACTATATACGTTAGTGTTTTAAATCCCGACGGAACACCATCAGGCACCGAAGGCAGTTTTAAATCAAGAGATGGCAGCGATGTTGCTTATTCAAATAAAGTTGAAGTAGATTATACAACAGGCAAAATATTACCTGTATCATTCAGCTGGAAACCCGGCGCTAAATTTCAGGCCGGCGAATATAAAATCCTTATTTATCACAACGGATTTAAAATTGGTGAAGGCAAAAAAGATTTGAAAAAAGGCGGGTTCTTAGGATTGTAATTTATTCATATATTCAGATAAAGCCACGAGGCAGTTATTCGTTAACTGCCTCATTTTTTTTATGTCACCGGCTACATCACTTTGCTCAACTTTACCGGCATCGTTCCAAAGGAATCGCTGTGGGACACTCTTCAACATTCAGCACTTTATTCAACTTCGTTGCACAAATAATCTTATTTTAGAACCATGATTCAACAATGGCTCAATTGGCGAACATCGCTGGCATTCATTGCCATCTGCATTGTAAGCGGTACTATTTTTTATTCGCAATATCTTGCCAAAAAAATTGCAAAAGAAGAGCGCCAGAATGTTGAAGCATGGGTTGAAGCACAAAAAACAATTTTAATTGCATCCGACAGCAGCAGTTTAAACCTTGCCGTAAAAATTTCGAGCGATAATAATTCCATCCCCATCATAGAAACAAACGAAAAAGACAGTATCACCGGTAATTATGTTAACCTTGACAGCAACAAAGTAAAAAATGATAAATTTTATCTCTCCGATAAATTAAAAGAATTTAAAAAACACAGGTCGCCGATCATTTTAATCATCAAACAATCGCCATACACGGCCAACAAATATTATTATGGCGAGAGTGTTTTATTGAAAGAAGTAGAATATTATCCTCTGGTGCAATTAATTATTGTTGCCTTATTTATTGCTGTTGTGATTATTGCACAACGCATCAATTATCAAAGCCTCCAGAATCAGGTGTGGGCGGGTATGGCAAAAGAAACGGCACATCAGTTGGGAACGCCGGTAACAAGTTTACAGGGCTGGGTCGAAATGCTCAAAGAAATTAATGGCAACGAAAAAATTACACCCGAAATAGAGAAAGATGTGAACCGCTTATTATTGATCTCCGATCGTTTTGGCAAGATCGGCAGCACGCCTCATCTCGAAGAAAAAAATATAGTCGTTCAGGTGCAGTACATGATCGATTATATTAAAAGAAGAGCAGGACATCATGTTGAATTTGCTTTCAATACCAATTCAGAAAATATTATCGCAAAGATCTCGCCTCCATTATTTGATTGGGTGATAGAAAATTTATTGAAGAATGCGTTGGATGCGATGGAAGGAACCGGAAATATCATCATTAATATCGAAGAAAATAAATCACAGATCTTTATAGATATAATTGATAACGGAAAAGGGATAAGTAAAAAAAATGTGAGTAAAGTTTTTAAACCGGGTTTCACTACTAAGAAACGCGGTTGGGGATTAGGGCTTACGCTCACTAAGCGGATTATTGAGCAATATCACAAAGGAAAGATCTTTGTGAAACAAAGCGAGCAAGGCAAGGGCACTACTTTCAGAATAATGCTGAATAAATAATTATTCAGTTTCTTCTTCGGCAGAATTAATTCTACCACCATTCAATCCAAAACAATTCATAACTGCATACCATTGTTGCAATGATTGCTGCGAT
>JAGWPQ010000543.1 GCA_028877045.1 Bacteroidota bacterium
AGTTCCAACCGAAATTCCGCATACAAGAATTACGGTTCAGGGTGGAATTGGTACAAGTGAAGAAGATAAATTTTTATTAAATTATTATGGGGTTGATGGTACAGGATGGGGTAGCCCTTTCTTATTGGTACCGGAGGCTACAAACCTTGATACACATACATTACAGCGTTTAAGCGATGCCAAAGAAGACGATATTATTTTAAGCAAGAATTCGCCGCTTGGTATCAGGTTTAATTATTTAAAAAATACAACTGGGGAAGAAGAAAAATTTTTCCGCATCGAAACCGGTACACCCGGAAGTCCATGCCCCGAAAAATTTCTGCAAAGCAATATTGAATTTACAGAAACGCCCATCTGTACTGCTTCCACAAAATATCAGAAATTAAAGCTTGAGCAATTAGAATCTCAAAATTTAGGTGAGGAAGAATTGGCAAAACAGAAAAAATTGATTCTTGATAAAGAATGTCTTTGTTTAGGATTAAGTAATACGGTTACAAATTGTAATATCACTAAGCCTTTATTAAAAAGCGCAACAGGTGTAACTATTTGCCCGGGGCCAAACATTGCTTATTTTTCTAAAACTGTTTCACTTGCTAAAATGATCGACCATATTTACGGCAGAACTAATATTTTAGATGAAAGATTCCGTCCGAATATGTTTCAGAAAGAATTGGAATTATATGTCAACTATTTGAAAGAGCAGGTTGAAGAAAGTACAGGAAGTACTGATCCGAAAAAATTAAAATACTTACGGGGGTTTTATACAAGTATCATGGATGGCATTCAATATTATCGTCAGTTATTGGAAAATAAAATTTTGCCTAATGATACCGGATTTTCAGAAAGCCTTGTTTACTTTGAGAATGAATTGAACATTACAATGGAAAACCTTTTATTGGTAGAAGTATAAATTTCATTCATCAATTTTTCCCCTTTTCAAAACATATATTCTTTTTTGATTGCAAAAATCATAAAAGGATTGCTTTATTTTTATGGCCGTGAGCACCATTCCATTTTCATCTTCAGAAGAAAAATTCAGTGCATTGTTCGACTTTGCTACTGAAGGTATTATTGTGATTAATTCTGAAGGCATCATTGTTTTATCCAATCCTGCAAGTGAAAGATTATTTGGTTACAGGGAAAATGAGTTGATTGGCAAACCCGTTGAAATGCTTATCCCCAAACGATTTGGTGAACATTCACATCATAGGGAAAAATATGCAGATAATCCGCATCCGCGTTCGATGGGCATTGGGATGAATTTATTTGGGAAGAAAAAAAACGGAGAGGAAATACCTGTTGAAATTAGTTTAAGTCCGTACAGAAGCGGTCAATCTCATTTAGTAATTGCCTTTATTATTGATATAACCGTTAGAAAAAGAAACGAGGAAATACAGAAAAAACAAAAAGAAGAATTGCAGGCGTTGGCAAATGAATTGGACAAACGCGTGAAGGACAGAACAATGATTCTAGAAGAAGCATTACACGAATTGGAAAATTCGAGAGAAGAATTGAGTATTGCTTTGGAAAAAGAAAAAGAACTGAACGAATTAAAAACGCGTTTTGTTTCGATGGCTTCGCATGAGTTCAGAACACCGTTGGCAACCATCCTTTCTTCACTTTCGTTGGTTACAAAATATGGTGAAATTGGTGAAAAAGAAAGTCAGGCCAAACATATTAATCGAATAAAATCGAGCATTTCGCATTTAACCGAGATATTGAATGATATGCTTTCGCTGAGCAAATTGGAGGAAGGAAAAATTTCTGCATCACCCGAAACATTTAATATCAAGGAATTTATTTCATTGACTGTTCAGGAATTACAAACACTTACAAAACCCGGACAGCAAATATATTTTCATCATTTTGGGAATCAGGAAGTGTATCTCGATAATAAAATATTAAAAAATATTTTGTTCAATCTGGTTTCTAATGCCATTAAGTTTTCACCCGAATCAAAACCTATCGAAGTATTTACAAGTGTGAATGATTCGTTCATAGAAATTAAAGTAAAAGATAATGGGATCGGTATTCCCGAAGAAGATCAGGAACAACTTTTTCAACGATTCTTCAGAGGTCAGAATGCAGCAAACATTCAGGGAACCGGTTTGGGCTTAAATATTGTTGCCCGGTATGTTGAATTGATGAACGGTAACATTACTTTCGAGAGTAAACCCGAAAAGGGCACTATATTTATCATCAAAATTCCAAATTATATTAAGCATGAATAAAAAAGTTTTATTGATAGAAGACAATGCCGGTATGCGAGAGAATACTGCCGAAATACTTCAGTTGGCAAATTATAAAGTGATCACGGCGGTGAACGGAAAAGAAGGTATAGCATTGGCGCAGCAAGAAGAACCCGATTTAATTATTTGTGATATAATGATGCCGGTTTTAGATGGTTATGGTGTGTTGCACATGTTGTCGAAAGATGATAAAACAGCAAGTATTCCTTTTATTTTCTTAACTGCAAAAGCCGACAGAACCGATTTCAGGAAAGGCATGGAAATGGGTGCTGATGATTATATCACAAAGCCGTTTGATGATATTGAATTATTAAATGCTATTGAGAGCCGCCTAAAAAAATCAGAACTGATCAGAAAAGAATTTTCTAAAAATGCAGAAGGGCTGAACAACTTTTTTCAGGAAGCAAGAGGTTTTGATGCTCTAAAAAAATTATCGGAAGAATGCGAAATAAGAGTGTACCGGAAAAAAGAAGAAATTTATAAAGAAGAGAATTATCCTAAAGGAATTTATTTTTTAAATAAAGGGAAACTGAAAACCTGCAAACTGAATGATCAGGCAAAAGAACTGATAACAGGTTTGTATAAGGAAGGAGATTTTTTTGGTTATCTGGCTTTATTGGAAGAAAGTAAATATTCTGATTCTGCTGTTGCATTGGAAGATATTGAAGTGTGTTTGATCCCCAAAGATGATTTTTATGCGCTGGTATATAAAAACTCTGAAGTGTCGAGAAAGTTCATCAAAATGTTATCCGATAATCTTCGCGAAAAAGAAGAACAGCTTTTAAAATTTGCATATAATTCTGTTCGAAAAAAAGTGGCTGATGCGCTGGTTACTTTACACGATCGTTACAGGGAACAAACCGATAAAAATTTTACTATCAGTATATCAAGAGAAGACCTTGCAAACCTTGCCGGTATTGCAACAGAGAGCACCATCAGAACGCTGAGTGATTTTAAAGATGAGAAACTGATTGAAATAAATGTAAGTAAAATAACAATTCTTAATTACGATAAATTGATCAATATTCACAATTAATAATATATCTACAACTGATCGATTTTTGATTTACGTTCAGCCACTTGTTTGGTTATAATTTCACCCTGCCGGTTTTGTTCTTCCAATGTCCATTTATCGGTAACAGTTGTAACAAGCCAAATATTTCCAGATTTGCGAAATACCTGGGTTGATAATCCATAAATATCGTTGAACTTTTGTTCAAGTTCGCTAACGGTCATTGTGGGAA
>JAGWPQ010000544.1 GCA_028877045.1 Bacteroidota bacterium
AAAAATCATTTCCGTTAAAGATTGAAATAATTAAAAAAGAAGGTGGCTCGCTGCATGAAAGAAAAATAAAAAGGAAAGACGGAACTATTGCGGAAACTGAAGTAAATGTGAGGTTGCTTGAAAATATTGGATATATATCAATCATACGGGATATTACTGAAAGAAAAAAAGCAGAGCATGCCATCAAAGAATCGGAAGAAAAATATCGACATCTCTTTAAAAATAGTCCTGCAAACATTATAATTTGGGATCCAGAAACGCTTCGCATACTTGAAGTAAATGATTCTGTATTTGATAAATACGGTTATAGTAAAGAAGAGTGGGAAAATATGTCGGTATTGGATTACCGCCGTAAAGAAGATCATGAAATAATAAGGGGATTTGCAAAAAGACTTCTTGAGCTTGATGAACCTATAAAAAGAAGAAGATGGGAACATCTGAAGAAAAATGGTGAAGCAATGCAGATGGAAATTGAATCGCATAAAATAATTTATAATAACCGCAATGCCATTCTTTCTCTTGCTCTTGATGTTACAGAACAAGTTAATGCCCAAAATGCACTAAGGAAAACAGAAGAATGTTTCCGTTCGTTAATTGACCATGCTGCCGATTCTATTTTTATGGTCGATGATTCAGGAATAATCTTTGATGTAAATCTCAGTGCTTCCCAATTACTCTATTATACGAAAGATGAATTTATTGGCATGTCTGTGTTAAACTTATATCCTAGCGATGTGCGGCAAAATGTTCCTAAATTATGGGATGAACTCCGAAAAAATAAATCTCTTATAAATGAAACAAAATTGTTTAGAAAAGATGGCACTTCGGTTGAAGTTGAAATAAGCAGAAATATGCTACCCGATGGTTCGGGTGCTATTGCCATTGTTCGTGATATTACAGAACGTAAAAAAGCTGAAAAAAAATTAAAACAAAGCGAAGCAAGATTAAAAGAAGCGCAGGCAGTAGCATTAATGGGTAGCTGGGAAATTGATATGGTGAAGAACATTCACATTTGGTCTGATGAACTTTATAATATTTTCGGTGTAAAGAAAGAAGAAGTAAAACCCTCTGCAGAAACGTTCTTGTCTTTGATGTATCCTGATGATGCAATCATAGCACAAAGAGAGATCGAGAAAATATTTCTCACATCTAATGAATCAACTGCTGATTTCCGCTTTTTGGGCAAAGACGGATCAAAGAGGTATGCACATATTGAATGGAGATTTGATCTCGACGAAAACAAGCATCCCGTAAGGCTTTACGGAACATTGCAGGATATTACAGAAAGAATAAAAGCAGAAAAAAGTATCAAACAATCCGAAGCTAATTATCGGCAATTGTTCGATCTCAGTCCGGAACCAATGTGGGTAATTGATGAAAAAGATTATAAATTCATTCAGGTAAACAAAGCATGCATCGATAATTATGGATACAGCTTAGAAGAATTTACCGGCGGCATGACGATAAAAGACATCAGCCCTAATTACAATGAAATCGATACCGAAAACAATGCTACAAAAAAGAACAGGATCAATCCTTTTTTTATTGGCGAGCAAAAACATGTTAAAAAATCGGGTGAGCTTCTGGACGTTATTACATCGAGCATGCCGATTGTATTAAACGGCGAAAAGAAAACTTTAATGATTGCAATTGATGTAACAGAAAAAAACCGATACGAACAAAAATTAACCAGGGCCGCTATTAAAGCACAGGAAGAAGAAAGATATGAAATTGGCGGAGAACTGCACGATAATGTATGCCAGATACTTGCCACATCATTGATGTATTTAGGATTGATGAAGAAAAAACTTCAGGCCGAATCAACCGAACTGTTTAATCAAACACATCAACATATAACCGAAGCATTAAACGAAATACGCAATCTTTCGCATCGCCTTGCTCCTGCATTTTTCGATAATACTACTTTGGAAGATACATTTAAATATTTACTTACAAGTTTCAATATTGAAAAAAAATATGAGATTGAATTATATTTTGATAACACCGCTAAAAACTATCCTTTAAGTCGCGAACTTCAATTAAACTTATACCGGATATTACAGGAACAACTCAGAAATATTTTAAAGCATGCAAAGGCCACAAGGATAGAAGTAGAAGCAACCATCAATAATAATGTTTTTCAGATGCGGATTGCAGATAATGGTGTTGGCTTTAACAACGAGATCGGTAAAGCCGGTATAGGATTGGCCAATATGAACAGAAGAGCGCAATTATTCTCGGGCAAATTTGCAATAAAAAATGCAGGCGTTGGAAAAGGATGCGAAGTGCTGACAGAGATTCCACTTGCAAATAATAATTAAGATTGTTACTTATGAATTATTGATCCATTTAAAAAATAAAACTTTTTGTTGTGAAATGTTATGATGTATAAGTCTGTAACATAATCCTCATCCGCCTTTCAGGCTTCTTTCCAAAATAAAAATAGAACTGGTTGCAATCAGTTTGCGCTATGAAAAACTAATGCCTGTTAATAAAAAAATATTTTCACTATTTATTTACACATGCCGTTCATAATTTTTTTGAACTTTGATTTAATAGCTTTCCACATCTGTTGATAAGAAGTGTTAGGTTTTATTGGATGTTTAAAATTAAATTTGAATTGGAAGGATTAGTTAGTACAAAAAATATATTCTCATCATTAAACGGGCAATCATTTGACAGACACAATCATTAACCTCGAATCCGTTAACCCGATAGAATTCTTCGGCGTAAATAACGGGAAGTTAGACCTGCTCAAAAAGAAATTTCCTTTATTAAAAATTCTCTCTCGTGGTACGCAAATAAAATTGAGCGGCGCACCCGAGCAAATCGAAACTGCAAAAGAGAAGATTGACCTGATTGTTCAATATCTCGAACGCAACGGACATTTGAGCGAGAATTATTTTGAGCAAATCCTCGGCGGCGACGACGCTGAGACCATCGACAATTTTGTTGATAAAAACCCAAACGACATTTTAGTGTTTGGTCCGAATGGTAAAACAGTTCGGGCACGTACAGCCAATCAGAAAAAAATGGTGCAGGCTGCCGACCGCAACGATATTGTGTTTGCCATTGGTCCGGCCGGAACGGGTAAAACCTATACTGCTGTTGCATTAGCCGTTCGTGCCTTAAAAAATAAATTGGTAAAGAAGATCATTCTTACACGCCCTGCTGTTGAAGCCGGCGAAAGTTTGGGATTCTTGCCGGGCGACCTGAAAGAAAAGATCGATCCGTATCTGCGCCCATTGTATGATGCGTTGGATGATATGATCCCTGCCGATAAATTGGGATATTATATGACCACACGCACCATCGAGATTGCACCGTTGGCCTATATGCGCGGAAGAACTTTGGACAATGCCTTCATCATTTTGGACGAAGCGCAAAACACAAACGACCTTCAGTTAAAAATGTTTTTAACGCGAATCGGTGCCAATGCAAAAGCCATCATCACAGGCGATCCAACACAAATAGATCTGCCGCGAAATATGCGCAGCGGTTTAGATAAAGCCATCCGCATTTTGGATAATATCGAAGGCATTGCACATATTGCATTGAATGAAGAAGATGTGGTGCGGCACCGTTTGGTAAAATCTATTATCAGGGCGTACGAAAAAGAGCATGAACTGGAAGAACAAAAACATGGTACTCGTTAAAAAATTTATTTTATAAAACCTGAGGCGGCATGTTGCTGCCTTTTGTTTTATAAAAATATATGCATGAATTCATTGATTCAATCGTAAACAATAAAATGTTTAATTTTACTGACTACTGAAACACACATAAATGTACACCATGAAAAAGATTATATTATTTCTTTTTGTTGCATGCGCAGTTACTGCCAAGGCACAAACCATCGGCGAACAACCGATTAAAAAGAATGTTTATGATCCAAATGCTCTAAAATACCAAGGCCCTGTTCGTAATGCAACAAAACCGGGTACTAAAAAACCGGGTGCAAAAACTACATCATCAAAAAAGCCAAGTTCTGTTTCAAGTCAGTCAACAGTTATATACCCTACACAAAATCCTTCAACAAAAAATATTGTGTACGAATTTATTGATACAACATTTCCAAACAGCGAGAACCGTTTCCCGTTGCAGGGCAATGCAGGCATTGGTACACATGCACCTCAATCGGCCCTGGAAATTAAACGAAGTGCAGGCGACACCAGAAAGAAAAATGTTTTATTGCAGCTGAGTAATGTGTGGGCACCCAACGGGCAAAACGAACCGAGCATCATGTTCTCGAACGGCGATGTTAGTTCGATAGATAATGTTAGCTACTGGACAATAGGTGCAAGGGTTTCGGGCGATAAAACATTAAATACCCCTCAAACTTTTAAGATCTGCCACAAGCCAGTTGGAAGTAATGTGGAGAACGAATATTTTTCGATCGATTCGTATGATGGCAGAGTAAAAATCGGCGATGTTAATTCTAATATAGATGGTTATAAATTGTTTGTTGAGCAGGGAATATTGACCGAGAAAGTTAAAGTGGCCGTTAAAAATTCCGACGACTGGTTCGATAATGTTTTAAAGAAAGATTATAAATTAATGTCGCTTAAGAATTTGAATGATTACATCAATGCCAATCATCATTTGCCCGATATGCCAACAACCGAAGAAGTGATGAAGAACGGTGTTGATCTTGGAAAAATGAATGGCTTATTATTGAAGAAAGTGGAAGAGCTTACTAAATATGTGATCGATATAAAAACAGAATTGGATCAAACAAAAAAAGAACTGGAAGCAACAAAAAAATTAGTGAAGAAAAAATAAATTCCTCCGCACAAAAAAGCCGCTTCAAATATTTGAAGCGGCTTTTTTATTTGAATATTTTTTATGCAAACTTCTTCGCATCTTCTAAAAACTTAGCCAAACCGATATCGGTTAACGGATGTTTTAATAATCCGAGAATAGAATCTAACGGACAAGTACAAACATCGGCACCGGCTTCGGCACACTTAATAATATGCAATGCATTGCGGATTGATGCTGCAAGGATCTCTGTTTTAAATCCCTGAATGGCATAAATATTTGCGATCTGTTCTATTAACTGAACACCATCCCAACCACTGTCATCAATTCTTCCGATGAATGGGGAAACATAAGTGGCACCTGCTTTTGCGGCTAATATGGCCTGACCCGCAGAAAAAATTAAAGTGCAGTTTGTTTTAATACCGTTATCGCTAAACCATTTAATTGCTTTGATACCATCTTTGATCATCGGCACTTTCACCACAATGTTTGGATGAATGGCGGCCAATTTTTTTCCTTCTTCAATAATGCCTGCAAAATCTGTTGCAATAACTTCGGCACTGATATCGCCGTCAACCATTTCGCAAATGGTTTTATAATGTTGCATTACAGCAGCATTGCCTTTAATTCCTTCTTTTGCCATTAAAGACGGATTGGTTGTAACACCATCCAGAATTCCAAGTTCATTGGCTTCTTTGATTTGAGCAAGATTAGCCGTGTCAATAAAAAATTTCATGAGGTAAGATTTATTTAAAAATTCAATATAAATATTCCCCTTCAGGGGTTAGGGGGTAAAATAAAAAAAGTCGGCAGGCTACTCACATCGCACCGCTACAACCGCCTATCCTTGCTGTATTCCTACCCTGGGGAGGTTCAGCAGGAGCTGGTCGTGTAAGACCTGCCGGCTGCAAATGTAAGGGAACGAGAGAAATTTTGAATGATGAATTTTAAATGATGAATTAAAAACATGAATCAGAAGAATGAAAATTATTTTTTTGTTGACCGGCAATTGTAATTCTATTTAGCTTTTGTTGCGTCGCACACTTGTACTGAAGAACAGCCATGAGCTGTGAGCATTTGCTCGAAGCTCCTGACTCGTTGCTCACAGCTTAGAACGTTGAAGTGTGCGATTCTTTCACTGAAAGAATCAGGGGCAACAGGCGACGCCATGAAAAACAAAAGCCCGCTACATAAAAATCACCTTACATTTCTCGAATTAACAATTTTAACAGCTACTAATTGATCGTGCCTGCCACTTAACGAACGATAATAAACAAAAATGATGTAATCGTTTTCGGTTTCCCAACTATTGCCATCGGTTAATGTTACATCGGGTTTTGCATTTGTATCGTTTGCATCTTTGGTGACATAGGTATAATTATAATAGCCTTGTTTCAATAATAATGTTTTTTCGTACACATCAAGACTTTCGTTGAACTGCATCTTTGCATCGTTATTAATATTGTTGCCTGTTAATTCGCCGCTGATATAAACATCTTTGCCATCAAAAGCTTGTTTGTTATTGGGAACAAATGTGAAATGAACATTGGCATAATCGCCCTGCCACCAGGGATTAATAAATTCGCTTGCACTTATTTCGTAAAAGCCATTCATATCTAACCATTGCGTGTAGGGTTGCTGCGTACGAACCGCATCGGGCCTTAGATACAGCCCAAAAGGCGTTGTATTCATATCTATCCTTGCAATTCGATCGCTTTGAAAACGGAAGCTGCGCAGATCGGCCCAACGATATTCTTTTCCGCCGGGAAATAAAACATCTTCTTCACCATTATATTCCAAAATATTATCGCGATTGAATGTTGGCTGCATATTAGTAAGCGCATTGTCCCAACGATAATTTTGTAAAACAGTAACTTTTAATTGTTGCTGCAGATCAAATAAATTTAATGAAGCTGCATTTATGGTGAACTGAACTTTTTGATGTGTATTATACAATTGACTATTGAAAGTTTGCATCACCTGTGCACTAACTCCAACTTTATTTTCCAACACATAAAACCTTTTGGTGAATGCCAATTTTGATTCGTCACCATCCAAAAAAACTTTCAATAAATAGTTACCGCTTTTTGAAGGCATACAATTTTTATCAGGCAACAAAGCCTGGTAATGAATATATTTTGTTGTTGAAATAGATGATGCACGGTATTCGGTCAATTGCTGATTTTGAAAACCGCGGATATAGTCGAAACTGCTCAGGTCGGCCGGGCTCCAATCGGCATTGCACAACTCGAAACTGTAATAATAAGTTTTTGCATAAGCATCCAGATCATCAAAATGCAATTCTAACAGATCACTAGAGTTTAATTTAATGACCGGCAAACTTTCCTGGTTATTTTGAACGAATAATTTTACCGATTTAATATTTTGCATATAAACAACATCGGGCAAACGCTGTGCTGATACAGCTTTTGAAATGATCAGCAAAAAGAAAACCATCCTTTTCATAGTACAATTTAGTAAAGAAAAACGAATCATTTAAAATTTAGCATTTACAATTCGTCATTCAAATTTGCAATTGCTTTTGTTCTATTGACGGCATGCTTGTAGATTTGACAACAATAAAAAATCAGTATTTGAATTTTGCTTTCGATATAGCCAAACGCATCGCATTTAACAAACAAAAATCTTTTTCGAGATTTATTATCCGTTTGTCAACTGCCGCCACTGCCGTA
>JAGWPQ010000545.1 GCA_028877045.1 Bacteroidota bacterium
TATTTTGGTCCCGTAGTTCAATGGATAGAATAGAAGTTTCCTAAACTTTAGATACAAGTTCGATTCTTGTCGGGACTACTTGTTAAACAGAAACCCTTATTGATTAAGGGTTTTGTTGTTATTGGATATTTTCAAGTATGATTCATCAACCTCTATCCAAAAAAATGGACCACTTCTTTGAGTAGAGATCGGCTGCAATAAAATTCGCATGTCTTACTGCAGCTGTTTTATTAACTGCACCGTACATTTCAGAAGGCATAAAATACAGAAAAACAAGAAATAGGAGCCCTTTTATCATTGACTTCAAAATCACAGCTCAACTATTTTTTCCTGCAGGCATAAAACGTTTGGTCAGCCATTTTCTTACCGGAACATCATAAAATTTAAAACCGGAATAAGCAATAACAATACTTGAAACCAGCAGAAGAACAACTCGTGGAATTGATTGTTCAAAAGTTGCATTATGATTGGCAACCCATCCGGTAAACATATAAATAAGCGGATAATGTATAATGTATAAAGGATAAGAAATATCGCCTAAAAATTTAGCCAGCCTGGAAGCTGAATTCGTTTTTAATTCGCCGCTTGCACCTACATATACAATGAATGGAAAAATTAAAATAACACATAAAGCAACATATAAGCCGTTCATCCAAATATGTTCGGCACCACCGATTCGCGGAATTGAAAGCACTACAATTAACAACAAACTACTCCATAAAAATGCATTGTTAAAGGCACCCGGTTTTACAATACGCGAAAGTAAAAGTCCCGCAAAAAACGGATACAATAATCTCACAAAACCAATATACAATTCCCAATAACCGGTAACAGGATCTTTTTGATCAATTGACCAACCTCCTATCACTTCACCTTTAGTAACGGCTAAATGAATAAATGCAATGCCGAATAAGAATACAAAAAATGCCAACACTTTATTGCTGAATTTTCGAACAAATAATGCGTACAGTATATTAGCAATGTACTCGAAAAATAATGACCATGCAGGCCCGTTGAGCGGATGCATTTCAGTCCACCCCCTGATATCAAGTGATATGGGAACAGGCAACAGTGTAAAACCAATAAACATTACCAAAATCATTTTCCAAACAGGTGTTGATGCAATATTGGGAAACCATGCACTATCCTGCCAGTAAAAAGTAATGGCACCAATGATCATTCCCATAATAATCATAGGATGAAGCCTGATTAAACGACGTTTAAAAAATCCTTTCAAGCTCATTTTATTCCAGCGATCATCATACGCATAACCAATTACAAAACCCGACAATACAAAGAAAAAATCTACTGCCAAATACCCATGATTAATAATTTGTTTTTTATTATCGCCTCCGGTAAATGTCTCCATGATATGAAACATTACAACAAGAATGGCTGCAACTCCACGCAATGCATCGAGAATTTTATAATGGCTTTTCGAATCTGAAAATGCAGAAGATGAAATGTTTGTTGAATTCATACAGCAGTTTTGATTTTTTAAATCGTTAATGAGTTTTACTGAATAAAACTTTTGTAAAGTTTGAAAATGCTAACTGAAAAGCAATTTGATGTTTATCAAAAAATTCTACCCGTTTGTTTTTTATATATGGGATTCAATTGTACTCTTCGTCAGTTACAGTTTCTAACCATACTGTTGGACCATTTTGTGTATTCGTTATAGCAATTTGAATAAAGTGTTGGCCCGGGCTTGCACCATGCCAGTGAGGAACATTTGCCGGACATTGCACAACATCCCCTTTATGAAGCAAGCGTTTAGGGCTGCCCTTTTCTTGGTAATAACCAAGTCCGTCCAAAGCTATTAATATCTGACCTGAAGGATGCAAATGCCATTTTGTTCTTGCTCCGGGTTCAAAAGTTACACTACCGACTTGAATTTTATTTCTGCTATCACTTCTAATTAATTGATTTAACCAGGCAGTTCCAACAAAATTATCATTATCAATTTTTTGTCCCTTTTCAAAAATTAAAGCATCAGTGTTCTCAATTTTGACATATGGTTTTTGACTTATTACAGATTGAAGCACCTGATGGGCAACTATTCCCCGTTGTATATTGATTTTGGTTTCGATGATTGTTACGAGTTCAGCTAGTTGAGTTTGGGAAAGTCCATTATACATACCTACACCGAAATGAGAACGTAATTGATTTTCAACACCCTCCATTGAAGCTAACGCAGAGATGGTAACTATTTCGCGTGTTCTCCAATCTAAGTTATCTCTGGAAAAAATGGCTCCAAATAAATGTTCTTTTAGAAATTGATCTATTACCGGAGCAAATTCATAGACTTCGCCTTCAATTTTTTTCCCGATAAGTTTCGTTTGATTTTCTGTTCCTGTTTGCAGTATACTTCTTCCTTCTAAAGAAATCACTGGCTCCTTTCCGGATGCATCAACTATACCTTTACTTTTTCTTTCTTCTAATACCGACATTAGATTATTTAGTGCATTAAGACTGCGCGGAAAACCGGCATATGCATATAACTGCACAAGTATTTCCTTTACTTCATTAATACTTAGCCCTGCATTCAGCCCATCATTCAAAGCGATTTGAAGCTTATTCATATTCCCTTGCGCTGCATATGCTGAAATAACAACGATACATTTTTCCTTTGGGCTCAGAGAGATACTATCTTTTTGAGTTTGCGCAAACAAAGTTTGATTGATTATCATAATGAAACAAAAGAGTATTTTTTTTAGCATTGCAAAATTTTTATGTCATCTTACTAAATGCAATAAGCATCTACAAATTCTTTACAAAAAAAGAGGTGAGTTTATGTACTGCTTGATCAACATATTTTGGAACCCAGTATGTTTCTATATGGGTGGCTCCCTCAATAATGAACAGCTCCTTATTGGTTGTGCCAGTTGCTGCCTTAAAAGCACTATCGGTCATATATTTGGAATCTGCTTTACTTCCTGCAATCATTAATAATGGCTGATCGATTAAATTCATATTCGTTGTCGCATCAAATGCCATCAAGTCAATTAAACTACTCATGGTATATCTACCCGAAGCATTAGGGTGAGCATGAGTTTTTCCGTAATATTCAACGCCCTGACGATATAATTCAAAAGGTAATTTAGCAACTTCTGCATCGGTTAATTGAGTACTACCCACATACTGTATTTCGCCTCCTGCTGCTTCTTTTGCACGTGCATCTGATGCTTGTTTCAGTCTTTGCTGAATAGTTGAAATCTGTGAGTTCATAAATCCATTACGCCTGACTAATCCGGAATTAAACATGCTTAATGTGGCTATCGATTTAAATCGTTTGTCAGTTTGTGCTGCTGCTAAAGAATATCCTCCGCCTCCGCAAATACCTAGTAAGCCAAGCCGGTCTTTATCGGCACCCGCATATTGCATTATAAAGTCTGCCATTCCGTGAATGTCCTCAATACGGTTAGCTGGTTTATCTACATTACGAGGTTTCCCGCCACTGGCACCCTGATAAGAAGCATCAGCTGTTATGGTTATGTATCCATTTTCTGCAAGCCGTTGTGCATATAATCCTGCTACCTGCTCTTTAACACCGCCATTAGGATGAGCTACTACTATTACAGGATATTTCTTTTTTTTGTCGTAATTAGCTGGTGTATAAACATTGGCAGCAATATCAATACCATTGAGCTTATATGTTACAGGATGAATATTCACTTTTCCGGGGATATTTTCTTTGATGGCATCCCCATATACCAATCCAAAAGGATTACTCATTTTAGTTTGAGCAGATACAGATAATGTTGTTGTCATAATAATAATTAAAAAAAGATTATTTATAAGATACTTTTTCATGGACTATTTCCTCCTGATAGTTTTTATTTATTAAGTTTTAAAACAGGTTCATTACAAGTAAAAGAATTACTATTTTAATTTTTATTGTTTTTAATCAAGTTTTTTTTCTTTCAACCATTTGGACATCAAATCAGCAATTTCAATGTTATTCAAATCAGAAAAGGGAAAATGTGTGTTTCCTTTAATTCCGATCTCCGGTAAATGCACCAATGTTACATCGCCGCCATGTTTGTTCACTGCATCCTTCCATAATCTGGCCATAGCAAGTCGTACCCGCCAGCCATCTGCACCGGGATTGGCTGATGGTTTTTCAGGAATATTATCGCCATAATAAATAATGATGGGAATTTTTGTGAGTTTCATAAAATCAGAAAGCGGAACTGCCAATCCTGTTAATGTACCGCCTGCACTTTCCATTGCTGCCGGTACTTCTCCTTCCGGAAAAAGAAAGCCGCTTCCCGGCTCATAAGAAACAATTGCTTTCACATTTTGATTTTTAATGGCAGTAACCCAACCCATTCCACCCGAATGGGAATGTGTAACAAGTATTGCAGGCCCGATTTTAGTAAAGAGGGCTGAGGCTGCATCAGTAGTCACATTAATGTCTATTGGCCCAATACTAGGAGTCATAGACCTGAAATACTGATTAAGTGTATTGGAATCTCTTGCAAATTGTACCCCGTCAAAATAGTTTGGCCATATTCCCACACGAAAAATATCAAACCATTGTTGTTCATCCGGAGTTGCTGTGATGGTTCCTGTTACGGTGCTGCGACCTGCATTGCCTCTTCTTGGTTGGTCAATTACATAAACAGGAAAGTTTCGTCTCAAAAAAATATTCTGAAATCCTTCACGACCGTCAGGTGTTGTTTCCCATGTTTTCGAAAATTGCCCTATACCATGCCACATTACTAAGGGATACTTTCGGGCTTTTGCCGGTATCTGATAAAAAACATAAGCATGATCGCCCCGTAATGTTTGGCCTTCTGAAGTTGGTTTGTACGGATTGAATGTTCCGGGATTGGTAATAACTGTACCACCTATAGCAAAACTGCCTTGCTCCTGAATAATTAATGGTGTTTGTTCAATATTTTTTTTAACGGATGTACATGCAATAAAAGTTACAGCTATGGTAATAAAAAAAATTACAGGATGCGCTCTTCTATAGCTAAAATTTCTGTTATTCATAAATGATATTATTTTTCATTATGGTTGTACTTATTTTTTGAGCGGAGCTTCAACACCTGA
Organism: Bacteroidota bacterium; assembly: GCA_028877045.1. Classification (GTDB taxonomy): domain Bacteria; phylum Bacteroidota; class Bacteroidia; order Chitinophagales; family Chitinophagaceae; genus CAIQDX01. The sequence goes on from JAGWPQ010000545.1 coordinate 5,062, forward strand.
TAATGCTTCAACAAAAGGTGGTAGCCTTGCTCCCTCAATTTTGATCGATTCAACATCTGCGTTAAACTGTATTAGTTCATCGGATGTAAAATGAATTTTATCTGCTGCTGTGTTTTCCAACATGTGTGCCATTTGTGTTGTGCCGGGAATTGGTACTATCCACGGTTTTTTATGCAGTAACCAAGCGAGTGAAAGCTGACCGGGTGTTACACTTTTCTTTATAGACCATTTCTTTAGTACTTCAACCAGAGACAGGTTTTTTGACAGATTTTCAGGCGAGAATCTTGTTTCTCCACCACGAATATCACCTTGAGCAAATCTTGTATTTGCATCAATAGCCCCGGTTAAAAATCCTACACCCAGCGGACTCCAACAAACGAAACCAATTCCCAACTCTTCGCAAAGCGGAATGATTTTTTCTTCCGGCCCCCGCCATAACAATGAATATTCGTTTTGAATAGCAGTAACCGGATGAACAGCATGTGCCCGTCTTACGGTTTGTACCCCGGGTTCTGAAAGTCCGTAATGCAACACTTTCCCTTCATTAATCAAATCTTTTATTGCACCCACTACATCTTCAATCGGAACTTGAGGATCTACCCGGTGTTGATAAAGCAAATCGATACGGTCAGTACGGAGCCTTTTTAGCATTCCTTCCACTGCTTTTTTTATATGCTCGGGATTACTATTAAGACCAGGCTGTTTCCACTGTCCCGTTTCCGGATCAATGTTCCATCCAAACTTTGTTTCAATAATAACTTTGTTTCGAATTGGTGCAAGTGCTTCACCAAGAATCTTTTCTACCTCCAACGGCCCGTAAGCTTCGGCGGCATCGAACAAGGTAACACCATTGTCGAAGGCTGAACGGATGATGTGAATCATTTCACTTCTTAAAGGGATAGTAGTTTGATACGTGCGTGTCATATTTTGAACACCAAGTCCAATGCCGGAAACTTCCAGTGTTCCACCCAATTTGCGTTTACCGGGAATTTTGTTTAGTCCAACATTTTGAGCA
>JAGWPQ010000546.1 GCA_028877045.1 Bacteroidota bacterium
AATGTTTCTTTTTCTTCTACTACGTGAATGGTAGCATCGATATCTTTTTTTAGTCGTGCTGTTTGTTTTGTTGAAGACGATTTTGCAGCATTTTTCTTTGTTTCTTCTTTTTTGACTGAAGCCGATGATGCTGTTGGAATTTTTATTTTCTTGCCGATCTTCAAAATACTTTTGGTGTTCATGTCATTTGCCCGCATGATATCGCCAACAGTGGTATGATATTTTTTTGCAAGCATCGACAATGTTTCTCCGCTCTTCACTGCATGCAACACTTCCTTGTTTTGCGCAGTTGCTGAAAACGAGATCATCATCACAAAAAAAACAATAGCAAAATTTTTATTCATCCAATTCTTCATAGTAAATACATTTTTGTCAAAGTAAAATTAATCTTTTAAGATTCTCCACTCCTGCGGATAATAATTATTAATCCGATTGGGTAAAACTTTTATCCAGCCCAATGGCAAACCGCAATGTTTAACCAATGCCCAACCTTTTGGCGCATCGGCAACAAAGTCTTTTCTTTTTAAATATTGCAAAGCATCTTCCTTCTGCAGTTCAATGGCAGCAAGGTTTTCCAAAGGCAGCAGGCTGACCGCCAGTTCGTGCGACGGAATAAAATCTTTTCCTTTGATGATACCCAACTCCACTCCTGCTTTTTTGATGTATAAATGTTTTGCTAAATTTTTTAATGATGTTAACCAAATTTCTTTGATGGTACGCAAGGCATCATTTTGTTTGAACACAATATAATTTTCGGGCAATGAAATAAAAGATTGCAGTTGTACTAATTCCTGCTTGCTTGGAAAAAATAAATTTTGTTCCTGCTGATACGTTTCTTCATCGCCATTTATTTTTTTAAATGCTGCGATAAAAAACCCTTCCCCTTTTATTTTATCGGGATAAAAACGATATCCTTGTGCCTGATGTTTATCGCTTTCAACTTCTACGATGTTCCAATCGGGATTTACCTGTAACCTGCAACTTGAAACTTGTAACTCTTCAACAATCCGATCCAAAACATCTTCATCTTCCTGTTTCGAATAAGAACAGGTTGAATAAATTAAAATGCCATTTTGTTTTAACGCAGGTAACACATCTGCTACGATCCTTTGCTGGCGCAGGCTGCAGAGTTTTACATTTTCTTCGCTCCATTCGTTGATGGCGTTTGGATCTTTACGAAACAATCCGCTGCCACTGCATGGTGCATCAACAACAATTACATCGAAATAATTTTCTAACCGCTGAAAATCTTTTGGGTCGTTATTGGTAACAACAACATTATCGGCTCCCCACTTGATCATATTTTCTGTAAGAATGGCGGCTCTCGATTTTATTACTTCGTTGCTTACAATTAATCCATCGGTAAAATATGAAGCGAGTAAAGTTGATTTACCACCCGGTGCTGCGCATAGATCCAATACCGTTTTTTGTGTTGATTGACCAACAGTTTGTTTTAAAACTTCCCATAAAAACATGCTGCTTGCTTCCTGCACATAGTAGGCGCCTGCATGAAATAACGGATCGAATGTAAATGATGGACGTTCACTGAGATAGTAGCCGTGATCGCACCATGGAATTTGAGTCGACGGTCGACCGTCAACCGTCAACCGATGTTCTCGTTCAATTAAAGACTGCTTTGCTGGATTGAGCCTGATTGAAGTTACCTGTTCTCCCGAAACATGTACTGCCTCAAAAGCCTTGCTATCAAAGCCTTTGATGCCTTCTAATGATTTGATGAGTTGCGATGGTAACATGTGGCGAAGATAAGTGTTAGAAGAATAAAAGAATGGATGAAGGATTTTGTATATTTGAGTTCTGCTAAACAAATAGTAGTTGAATGATAAAATTTATAATTAAATCGTTAACTGTGATATTTGTAATTGTGGTTAGTGTGATGATATTTATTTTTTATGAATTTATAAATATCCCTCACAGTGTTATGAAAGAAATAGAACAAGAACAATGTAATGGAACAATTATTGAAATAATAAATACACAATCTTGTTTTTGGGAAGTTAAAATAAAGCAAAGAGAGAATATAATAAGATTAAAGCTTAATAAATGTTGCCCCGATCAAGAGTTCTTCAAATTCGCTGCGATAGGTGACAGTATTAAAAAAGAAAAAGGGCATCTTACCTTAATTATTTCAAAACCGAATAACAATGTAACTAAGCAAATTGAATATCCTTATTGTTTGGAATAAAAGCTCCATTCAACATTCAACCGCTGAAGAGTGCGACGCAACAGGTGTTTCAGAAAAATACAACTGCCGGCTACATAAAAAATTAAATGCTCTTTATCTCAGCAATTAATTTTTGCAATGCAGCTTTTGAATCACCGAAAAGCATGGATGTTTTTGGTTG
>JAGWPQ010000547.1 GCA_028877045.1 Bacteroidota bacterium
CATCAAACAATTTTTAAAGCAATGATGGACATGCAGCAACGCGGCGTGCCCATTGATATTTTAACTGTTGTTGAAGAACTGAAACGCAAAGAACAATTAGATGTGGTTGGCGGACCGTATTACGTTACCAAACTCACCAACGCTGTTGTTAGTACCGCCAACATTGAAGCACATGCAAGAATTATTTTACAAAAATTTATTCAGAGAGAATTAATCAGAATAAGCGGAGAAATTATCGGCGATGCTTACGAAGACAGCACCGATGTTTTTGATTTACTGGATGACAGTGAAACAAAAATGTTCAACATCACCAATAATTATCTGAAGAAAAATTTTGAAGACATTGGTAATGTGCTGGCAAAAACAATTAACCGCATCGATCATTTACGGACTCAGGAAGATGATATATCGGGTGTTACCAGTGGTTTTGCATCGTTAGACAGAATTACTTACGGATGGCAACCAACCGATCTGATTATTTTGGCTGCACGTCCATCGGTTGGTAAAACCGCATTCGCGTTGAATTTGGCGCGTAATGCAGCATTGCATCCTGTTAAACCAACAGCAGTTGGTTTCTTCAGTTTGGAAATGAGTGCATCGCAATTGGTGCAACGTATCTTAAGCGCCGAAAGTGAAATTCACATGGAAAAAATTTCACGCGGTAAATTGGAAGATCACGAATACCAGCAACTGCATACCAAGGGTATAAAAAAATTAGAGACCGCTCCTTTGTTTATCGATGATACGGCTGCATTAAACATTTTCGAGTTTCGTGCAAAGGCAAGAAGGATGGTAAACAAACATCATGTAAAATTGATCATCATCGATTATTTACAATTGATGAGCGGCACCGGCGACAGGGGCAGCAACCGTGAACAGGAGATATCAACAATCAGCAGAAACTTAAAAGCATTGGCGAAAGAATTAAATATTCCCATCATCGCCTTATCGCAATTAAGCCGTGCAGTTGAAACGAGAAAAGAAAGTAAGATGCCGCAATTAAGTGATCTGCGTGAATCGGGTGCCATCGAGCAGGATGCTGATATGGTTATGTTTATTTATCGTCCCGAATATTACGAGAATTTCACCAACGAAATGGGTGAAGATACACGCGGCGAAACGCATATTAAAATTGCCAAGCACCGTAATGGTGCATTGGATACCGTTAAGCTGAAAGCCTTGTTGCATATACAAAAATTCGAAGAATTGAATGAAGTGGGTTTACCTGGAAATACTTGGAAGCCAATTCCGCCTTCTTCAGCTAATGAAGGAAGTAAACTCTTCATACAAAAAGGAAGCAAAATGAACGGTGGTGATTTTGATGAAGGTTTAGATGCTGATGCTCCGTTTTAATAAAATATTCTAATCAAAAAGTCAGCTATTTTTTAAATGGCTGACTTTTTTTATGCAATTAAAAAAAATAAATTTAGTTATTTCCAAGGCATTAAATAAGCTACTGATATTCCTAATGTTTGATTGGCAAAATTTGTAGTGCCGAAGGGATAAATAGTTCTAAAGCCACGACTGAAATCTAAAGTAAACTGGAATTTTTTATATTCTATTCCTGCAGAAAGATTATAACCAAAGTCAAAAGGCTTAACAACGGTGGCATCGTTTACATAAACGGCCTCATTCGAGAACTGAACTTTACGATCAATATTATTTGTGCCTGTCGTTGTTTGATCATATCCTTTTTCTGTTCCGGAAATCCCTACTGCACCATAAAATCCTACTGAAACCATTCCTTTGATCTGTTTATTGATACTTTCTTTATAAACGATATTTACAGGCACCTGAATATAATTTAATTTCAAAGTTGAAGTAGTGCCGCTATTTGCCTGACCGGTAAATTGTTTGAATCCGCCTTTTTGAATATATCCAAGACCCGATTGAAAAAAGAAATAATCGCTAAGATCTTTTTCGGCAATAAGTCCGGCCTGAATAGTATTGATATTTGACAAACTGAAATATTGCTGATCACTCCCCTTATCAAAGAATTTGGCCATCTCAAAACCACCCTTTACACCCAAACGAAGTTGTGCAAAAGAACTACCCGAAATAAAACATAAAGCAACTATCAAGAATTTTCTCATAACTAAACTTTTTTAATTGACCGCAAAGTAATACTAAAAGCTGCTGACTAAAGCGTAAAAAAATGTTAACTGTGCTTTTTAGTGCTTTAAATTTCGTTGTAATAATAGTTTCAATAGAATACTTTTGTTTTATGTCAGTTCCTTTTTTCTACGAACAAAATATTGCAACTGCAGATTCACAATTTATTTTAAGTGAAGAAACCAGCAAACATTGTGTACAGGTGTTGCGCATGAAGATCGGTGAGCAATTAAATATCACCGACGGAAAAGGAAATTTATTTTCAGCAACTATTATTTCAACCGATAAAAGATCATGCGCTGTAAAAATTAATGCAACAACTTTCTCAAAACAACAGCAGCGAAAAGTTTCGATTGCCATTTCGCTGGTAAAAAATGCAAGCCGGTTTGAATGGTTTCTTGAAAAAGCAACAGAGATGGGTGTTTGTGAGATCATCCCTTTGTTATGCCACAGAAC
>JAGWPQ010000548.1 GCA_028877045.1 Bacteroidota bacterium
ATGAACAAAAATGGTACTACCATCTGGATCGATGAAAGCGTTGATGTTTTGGCAGAAAGATTAAGGCCCGAAAAAGATCACCGTCCGTTGATAAAAAATTTAAGTGATGATGAATTGAAAGATTTTCTTGCAAAGAAATTAGAAGAAAGAAAACAATTTTATGCGCAGTCAAAAATTCATTTGCAGGGAAACGAAATTAATTTGAAAAATATGTTGCAGTTAGTGACCCCCTAACCCCCTGAAGGGGGAATTAGCAAACGGTTAAATAACTTTTTAAACCTTTTAAACTTCTTAAACCTCTTAAACTTTTATATGCATAAAGGCTATTTACGAACCGCTGCATTCCTTGGCGCACTTAGCGTTGTGCTGGGTGCATTTGGCGCACACGGATTAAAAAAAATGATTGATGAGCATGCATTATCTGTTTACGAAACGGCTGTGCGTTATCAATTTTATCATGTATTTGCATTGGCATTGGTAGGTGTTTTATACAAAGAGTTTAGAAATAAGTTGATTGAGTGGGCCGGATTTTTATTTATTCTCGGCACTTTGTTTTTCAGCGGATCTTTATATGCATTTACGTTTAAAGCTGCCATGAATCTGGATGGAATGAATTGGCTCGGCCCGATCACACCCATCGGCGGATTAATTTTTATTGCCGGTTGGATTTGTTTATTGATCGGAATTAAGAAATGAAATTTTTATGGTACTGGCTGCAAACCTTTGTGCAGCTTCGGTTGCGTCGCACACTTGTACTGTTGTATTTTAATTTGGAATGTTGATGTCAATTTCGGATTCCATTTTTACATGTTTTTGCAAAAATGGAATTTAATTCCATTTTTACATATTTTTGCAAAAATGGAATTGCAATGATTGACAGATTGATACTGCCGGAAGCAAAGTTGGCACTAACACAATTCAGGGCAATATGTTTAACAGGCCCCAGGCAAAGTGGTAAAACTACTTTAAGCAAACAATTGTTTAAAGGTAAGCCCTATATAAATTTTGAAAATCCATCGGTTCAGCAACAGGCAGAGATAAACCCGGAATCTTTTTTGAACCAATACAGTAATGGAGCAGTATTTGATGAAGTGCAGAGAGTGCCTCATATATTCAGGTATCTGCAGGAAATATTAGACAACAATAATAAACGCGGTCAGTTTATTCTTACAGGTTCAAATAATTTTTTATTGCAGGAACAGGTTTCACAATCATTAGCAGGCAGGGCCGGATATTTATCACTATTGCCCCTCAGCTATGCAGAATTAGTACAGGCACAAATGGCTAAGGCTAACATTCCACAGCATATACTTACGGGAGGGTATCCTGAGATATGGAATGAACATTTAAAACCCGAAACATGGATGAACAGTTATATACAAACTTATGTGCAAAGAGATGTACGATTAATTAGAAATATCGCCAACCTTGCTTTGTTTAACCGATTCATTTATTTATGCGCTAATTATGCAGGGCAAATTATAAATAGGGATGAGTTGGCAAAGCAAACCGGTGTAGATACCAAAACCGTTTTGGCATGGTTGGGGCTATTGGAAAATAGTTATATCATCTATCTTTTACAACCCTGGTATAACAATATGAATAAACGAATTGTAAAAAGCCCCAAACTTTATTTTTACGATACAGCTTTGCTTTCTTATTTGTTGGGGATACAGAATGCTGTTGCATTACAAAAACATCGTTTATACGGAAGCATATTTGAAAATTGGATCATCAGTGAAGTAAGGAAAAATAATTTTAATGCGGCACAAACTGAAGGGATGTACTATTTCAGAGATAGTGCCGGTAATGAAATAGATTTAATAACAGAAAAAAATGGGGAGCATTTTGCAATAGAAATAAAGTCGGCAACCAAAATAAACAGCGATATGCTGCGCGGACTTAATTATTGGAAAAAACACCAGCCAAACAGCAATCGCATTTTAATACATGGAGGTAATACCAATAAA
>JAGWPQ010000549.1 GCA_028877045.1 Bacteroidota bacterium
ATATATGCCGAACGGTCTATTTCTTTTGAATGCGTAAAATTGAACGGAAAGTCCTGCAATGTTTTTGCTTCAGATGTCAAGGCGCCTGCATTATTGTATGCTACGATATCTGAATATTGCTGATCTATCCAAATGGGAATTTTACTTTGTGCCTGTGAGTAAACAAGTGACCAATCAATTGATAGGTCTTTATTCAATTGATGTTTTCCCTGTAAAGTATTGTTCCAGATAATTTGTCTTTCAAAAAGAGAGCGGTCGTAAATATAGGCCTGGCCCGATTGATGTAAATAATTGGATAAGCCCTGCTGAACATTCCGATGTTGTGTTTGATCCAATTGAAAGTAGGCAGTATAAAAACTGATCTTATTATTTTTATCGATATCATAATTCAACTTAAAGTGCGTGCCTAATCTGTTTTGAAGGTTATTATAAATACGATATTCAATAGGCGCAAATACAGGCGTGTTGGGTGCCGGAACAGGCTGCGGCTGCCCGCTCGGAGGATAAAATAACGAGGAGCTTCCGTTATAGATATGCTGATAAGTGACCGCAGCAATAAATCCTAATTTTTTTGTTATGCTGTTACCGATACTTGCATTGAAAGATTGATTTACCGGCAAATTAATGTTCTTATAATCTAAGTATTTTGTATTAAAATCAGATGGCTGCGGCGTATATCCCGATCCGTGAATTTCATAGGGTGTTTTAAAAGGAACGCCGGTGTGATTGAAAGTTGTGAAAGTATGATCATTGAAAAAATTATTATATCCCAACGAGCCATTGAAGCGAAAAGTAAAATGTTTGGGCGCATCTTTCAATACCATATTGGTAGCACCGCCAATCGCATCCCCTTCCATATCGGGCGTCAAAGATTTTACAACTTCTAATCTTTCTAACAGATCAGACGGAAAGATATCTAACGGAATAGAACGTGTCTTATCATCCGGACTTGGTATCTTAATTCCGTTAATGGTAGTATAATTATATCTGTCTGCCATACCTCGTATGATGGCATATTGTCCGTCACCCGAACTGTTTTTTACAACCGATACACCGGCCGCCCTTTGCAACACATTACCTACTGTTATGTCAGGCGATATTTCGATCGACTTTGCTGAAATAATATTCATTATATTATTTGCTACCCGTTCAGTCTTCCGGGCATATTCATCCGTTTCCTTATTCGTCCTGGAATTAATAATTACATCATCCAGTTTGTTTTCGCTCAATAGTAATGGAGCAGGAGAATTGACAGTCTGCCCTTCTTTTAAATCAACCGATGATACCAATTCATCATAACCAATAAATTGAATGTTGATGGAATATTTCCCTGCGGGTATTTTTTTAAAGATATAAGAGCCGTCAAGTCCCGACTTTGTTGTGTAAATCTTTGAAGCGCTTTTAATCGATACAGTTGCACCGATAAGAAATTCGCCGGTTTTACTATCTGTTACTTTTCCTTTAATTATATTTTGAACAGGTTCTTCGGCAAAAACAGTAAAACATGAAAACAGTAAGCCAATAAGTAAAATAGATTTATTCAAAAATTGCATCTGGACAGTAGGTTTCAAACAAAACTATCTGTGCCATATTTCCTTAATGTTAATTTAATCAATTTTTATTAATTCTAATGTGATTCTAATTCTTTGGTAACTATTCAATAATGAAACAGTAACATGATAGTAATATTTCATTCATATCAATTTCGATCGACATACAAAAAATCTTCAGCTTTTCTACAGAATGTGTTTTTATTTTGCCACGCATTTTACAGCACCTGATTATATGAGAAAGATTTTGTTCCTTTTTTTACTGATCACTACCTCCATATATAGTTATCCCCAGGAAACATCCAACCAACGGGGTTCAATAAAGATCAGTGGCCGTGTGTTAGATTCAATAACGAGACAGTCTCTCGAATTCGCAACCGTCAGTGTATTCAAAGCAGAAAGTATTAAACCGGTATATGTAAGTACCACCAATGCAAAAGGTGCTTTTGCTTTATCAGGAATAAAAGAAGGCAATTACAAAATCATTGTTGAGTTCATTGGCTATCATAGTTTCACAATCAATGATCTTTACCTGAAAAATAATGTTTCACTGAAAGACATCTTACTGACAAAAAAAACGGAGACATTATCACATGTTACCGTTACTTCAAAACGTGAACTCATCGAAAACAAGATCGACAAATTGGTTTTTAATGTCGATAAAGATATTACCTCACAGGGCGGTGTTGCTACCGATGCTTTAAAAAAAATACCGATGGTAACCGTAGATGCTGATGGCAATGTAGAATTGCTTGGTAATTCGAGCATCCTTTTTTTAATTAACGGAAGGCCATCAGGCATTTTTGCCAACAGTGTTGCCGATGCATTGCAATCTATTCCCAACAGCCAGATCCAAAGCATCGAAGTTATAACCAGTCCGTCTGCAAAATATGATGCATCAGGTACAGGTGGTATCATTAATATAGTATTGAAGAAAACAAGGATGCAGGGCTTTAACAGCAATTTGAATCTTGCAGCAGGTACACGTTTAGAAAATGGCAGCATTAATATAAACTGGCGGCATAATAATTTTGGCATCAATGTTTTTGGAAGCGGTAATGCACAATTAGAAGCGCTAACACCCAATGGCATGGATCGTATTACAACCGATAGTACCGGTAGTTACAGGTTACTGCAAACAAGTGCTACTAACTTCAGCCGAAACGGATATAAAACAGGGCTGGGTATAGATTGGGAGTTAAGTAAGAAAGATAATATCACAGCTTCGGCAGGTCTTCATCATTTTGCGTATTATAATAATGGTTTGAACGATCAGACTTCTCTTCAGTATGATCTTACGGGAAACGAAATTTATAATCTCAACAGCTTGCGTGATTTTACCAACCAATTTTCAATGAACAGTTTTGAAAGCAGTTTGATCTATAAAAGAAAATTCAAAAAAGAAAATCAGGAACTCGAAATAGCTTATCAGGGAAGTTTTGATAATAACAATACTTACTATGATCAATCACAATATTACCAAAGCAACAATGTATTATTCGACGGTTCGCACAGTTTAAATCCGGGAAAAGAAAATGAGATCGATCTATCTATCGATTACAAGCATCCGTTGAATGATCATTTTACAATCGAAACAGGTTATAAAAATATTTTTCAATCCATCATCAGCAATGCCGATGTGTTTATGCTGAATGCTTCATCGGGTAATTATTTAAAGGACAATTATCAATCTTATACTTCCAATTACAGCCGGGTTGTATATGCCGGTTATATTGCGGCAACATTTTCGGCATTTAACTTCTTTGAAATAAAAGCGGGACTGCGTAATGAATACACCACCAGCAAGGCCAATTATTCCAATGCATTAAATGTTCCCCTTCCCGATTATAATAATTTCGCTCCTTCATTTGTTATATCCCATCCGTTTAAGAATAAACAAGTATTAAAATTTGCCTATTCTTATCGCATCGAACGGCCCGATTACCGCGACCTTAATCCTTTCATGAACCTCAGCGATCCGCATAATATTGTTACCGGCAACCCAAACCTGCAACCCGAGATAGGGCATAATTTTGAACTTAGTTTTAATAAGCCTTTTGATAACGGATCCAACCTGAATATTCTTTTATTCTACCAACACCAGAGTCCCGATATTAAACCTTATATCACCTATTACCCGACTTATAAAATAGGTGATTCAACTTATACCGATGTTACTGTTTCAACACGTGCCAACATCAGTTCCGAAGTAAGAGCAGGTGCCAATATTTCTTTATCGTGGATCGTGAACAAGAAATTTACACTGCGGCCAAATGTTATGATCTTCAACCGCTTCCTGAAAAATATTTATGCCGATCCGCAAATAATAAACAGCTTTGGTTTCAGAACCAATATCAATGCAACCTATACTTTCAATAACAAGTGGATCGTTGAAACATTTGGTAATTATAATTTAGGAATGAAATGGCAGGGCCGCCAGCCTACCATGTATTCTTATACTTTTGCCGCCCGCCGACAACTCTTCAAAAGCAAAGGCAGTATCGGTGTGGTGATAGTAAATGCTTTTAACCGGTATATTCATCAGGAATCGTTGGCACTTGCCAATAATCTTGTAACCAACAGTTACCGCGATATGCCATACCGTTCGTTCGGTATTAGTTTTACCTATAAGTTTGGCAACCTTAAATTCACAAAATCAAAAGATGCCGAAAATTATCTCTATGCACCTCCATCAGAGAATTAATATAATAATAAAAGCGAGTTACTATTAACTCACTTTTATAGAACATTGGATCTTATTTTTATTCCCCCGGTAAAAATTTTATTTTAAAGAATGATCTTTATTTCGTTTTCACCGTATAAATATTTTTCTCATTATTTATTTTGTTAAAAACAGAAGCTACAGGACTTGCCACGCTGTGATTGGCCGTAAACTGAAATCCCAAAAATGCTGCAATAGTTGACGCAAATTGTTTTTGATACAACTGCCCCGCAGTTTTTATTTCTCCCAATGGTTCGGTATCGGGGCCCATTACCGCCAACCAGATTTGATTCGATTCAGGGATCTCATCACCATGATCTGTCCAATTATCTTTTTTAATATCACCGCGACCATGATCGCAGGTAATGATCAGTGTTGTTTTGTTTTTATACTGCGGTGATGATTGAACAAGGTTCCATAAATTCTCGATCATCCTGTCGGCTGCATAAGCGCTCTTTAAATATTGATCGTATTTACCTGCATGGGCATAATCATCTGTTTCGTCAAAAGCAATGTATAATACTTTTGGCTGAAACGCTTTCCAGTATTCTCTTGCAGCAAAATAAGTAAACACATCGGGCCGCACATCAATGGGCTGGGCCGTGAGGTTTTGCATCTCATTGATCAATGCAAGATTATTATTCCGTTGCGGTAAACTATCCATATCGGCATTCAAAAAAATATTACTCCGTTTCTTATTTAAAATAAAAGGAAAAACATTCCATGTTGCAAATGCTGCTACTTTTCCTTCATAGTTTTTTTGCTTATTGATAAACTCCAGAACATTTTCGTTTTTATTTAATATCTTATCGTTCGAGTTTACTGCAGGATCGGGATAGCCTGTAAAAATCTCGTTATAACCGGGATAAGAGAATTTGTAAGGATTAGCATTGTTTACATTATTATGATAATGCCTGTTGCCATATATCTGTCCCTGCCCGGCAACAACATTCCATAAAAAAGGAAATAATTTTTTTCTCCTTTCAGTAATATCATCGCTCCAGTAATTCTGTGCAGTTGATACTATATTTTGGTTGTATCTTTTATTATTCATCAATGTTTTATCAACACCGCCAAACACTTCCTGCCAGCGCATTCCATCTAAAGTAACAATAATGATATTTTCGGTTTTGTTTTGAGTGTATGCAGAGAATGCAAACAGAAAGTTTAAAGAAAATAATATAATTATTTTCATGATCGATATCTTTAAAAACAAAACTCAGCTTTCAGTGTTGCCTTACTATTTCGCCCATGTTATTATTTGGTGAAGCAATTATTAAGAAATTGTTTTTAGGCGATCAGGCGTTTAAACAGACAGATTATTCAAAATTGTATTGCCCGAAAAATTATTGTAAGTAACCATTAGTGCTTTTATGAAGCATATTAACAACTAAAGCCTTTGATGATATATTGTTTACTTTAACCTTCCTGATTCATTTTACCAAATATTTTGTTTTATTAAGTGTCCCTGTTTTTTTAAAATGTTTCAACCCAACTCCCTTTTGCAGATCACGGCTTGCTGTTGCCGTTGATATATCTTTAAACACATTCATATAATCTTTTCTCGAAAATTCTTTTACGCCCGTTTTAATAAAATATTCCAACCTGTCTAAATCTGTAAAAGTTCTGTTTTTATAATTTAATAGTTCGCCCAACGAATTATTAATTACCTCCAGCATATATTCGATAAACAATGTTGATTTGCCCGCAGTATCACTTTGTGCCAGGGCTTTATAATATTTATCCTGCGTTTCACTGATCAATGTTTCAAAAGGTAAAAATTCAAATACCGGGTAGGTCTTCATTAAAATCACTGTTTGCCAAAGTCTGCCCATTCTCCCATTACCATCCATAAACGGATGAATAAACTCTGTTTCGTAATGAAATACACAACTTTTAATAAGCGGCAATTCTTCTTCATTTTTTAAATAAGTAAATAAATTTTTCATTAGTTCCCGAACATTCGTTGCCGGTGGTGCAACATGTGCCATTGTAGCGCCTTTAACAATACCAACCCCCTTGCTTCTGTATTTTCCGGGATTGTCAATTAAATTTTGCATCAATAGCCGATGCGCTTTTAAAAATGAGTTTTCGTTATAAGCAACAAAATTTTCTAATTGATCATATACTTTTACTGCATTCAACACTTCAAGGATATCTTTTTTTGGGCCCGCAACTTTTTTGTTTTCAATAACAGCTGTTACCTGATCTTCAGTTAATGTATTACCTTCTATTTGCAGTGAAGAATGAATGGTTCTTATTTTATTTTGTTTTCTTAGTTGCGGCGATTGTTTATTTAAATAGCTGGCATTTACCTCCCCTATTTTTTCTGAAACAGAACTTATTAATTTCAAAATCCTTGCTGTAATATCGTAAGGCGGCTTCATTGATACTATCATTTGATACTATCGAAGATAATGTTTTATATAATTAAAATGGGTGCGGGTAATTCAATGAGATAAATAATACTGTTTTCTTCCCGGCGTCTCTGCCGAGTCGCTGCGCTCTAAAGTTAATAGATTAAAAACTGAAGAGCCAAGCCCCGCTGCGTTGACCAAACCTTGAGGCTGCGGCTAATATTGTATTGCAGAAAAAATTATTGTGCGAAATACTTATCCGTAAATTTTCTTATTACGATCCATGTGAGGAAAAAAAGTGAAATATGCAGCGCAATGATGCAGGTCAGGCATATTGTTTGCAATATATATTCATCACTCGTTTCGCAGTAACGATAATCGAGCAGGTAGTCATATAATTTTAACCATGCCGATCTGTCTAATGGTTTATGGTTCAAAGCAGCATTCAACCAAAAACAAATATCGAGGATCAATGTAGAAACCAAAGCAGCTAATACAGCTTTAAAAAGATTGTTTATGATGATGATAAGTTTAAACTTTTTCATAGTATTTAAAATTTTTACTACTCAATAGTTTCTTTTGGTTAGCAGAAGAATCATTTTTGATTGAAGCTTTATCATTTATTTTCACTGATGCATTTAATTTTCAATTCGAAAAAGCTGATACAAAACATTTTTAAAAACAGCCACCCTGTACATCAGGATGACTGCTTTTATACCCCTTATGAGAAACACCATTTTTATTTCTTCGCTATCTTAAATGTTTTACTTACACTTACAAACCGCATTTTTACATTGTTTTATTTAATCTTTTATACACCGTACCGAAAATCCCTGTAAATCTCCATCAGAAAAAATTAAGCATGTGGGTTCGCTGTCGTATAAA
>JAGWPQ010000550.1 GCA_028877045.1 Bacteroidota bacterium
CGCAATATGGGCGATGCTTATTTACGTTTACGCAAGTACAAAGATGCTATTGAAGTATTGGAAAGAGTCTTGGAATTATCACGACCGGAAGATGTAATTTATGAAGCCATCGGTCATTGTTTTCATCGGTTGGGAAATTATGCACAGGCAAGATTTCATTATAAAAAAGCGGTGCACTTAAATCCAGAAGACAGTAAACTGTATTATAAAATTGCCACCACTTATATGCAGGAAGAACAATGGCAAAATGCAATTAAACAATTGGAAAATGCTATGCGCATCCAACGTATTGTTCCCGAATATAATTTGGCGATGGGCGAATGCAAAATGAATTTGAATCAATTTAAGGATGCCATTATTTATTTTGGAAATGTGGTACGCAGCAAACCACGCAATGCTGCCGGATGGGATGCACTGATACGTTGTTTATTAAAAGCCGAATATTATGAAGAAGCCGGCGAACAATGTATTTCAGCAATGAAAGCAACCGATGGCAAACCCATCTTTATTTTCTATTTCAGTGCAACATTATTTCTTTCAGGAAAAAATAAAGAAGGATTATTGCAATTAGAAACTGCCATGGCCAAGGCTCCTAAACTTCTGAAAAAGTTTGTTGAATTAAATCCGGCCATTCTGCAAAATAATCAGGTGATCGATATTATTGCCCAATACAAGAAAGGCAAAAAAATATAATATAAATTTTAGTATTTCATTTTATATGTTGCATAACTTCATTGCCTTTAATTATACTATTTTTGTCACTCCTTAAAACACTGCAGATGAATTTTAATCTTACACAAATCCCGGAACGTACACAGAAACCAAGAACTCACGGTCTTACCATGGTAATGGATAAAGGCCTTAGTATAAATGAAGTGCATAATTTTTTGGATATTGCCGGTCCGCATGTTGATATTGTAAAATTAGGTTTCGGAACTTCCTATGTTACGCCTAACCTGAAAGAAAAGATCAAAGTATATCAATCTTACGGAATGCCGATCTATTTTGGCGGAACACTATTTGAGGCTTTTTTGATCCGCAATCAATTCAACGATTATATTAATGTTTGCAAAGAATTTGGCGTTACTTATATGGAAGTGAGCGATGGTTCCATCGAAATCCCGCATGCCGAAAAATGTGGTTACATCGAAAAATTGACCAAGATAGGAACCGTGCTGAGCGAAGTGGGAAGCAAAGACGCAACACATATCATCCCGCCGTATAAGTGGATCGAATTAATGAAAGCTGAGCTGGAGGCCGGTTCTTCGTATGTTATTGCCGAAGCCCGTGAAGCAGGTAATGTGGGCATTTACCGTGGCACCGGTGAAGTACGCGAAGGATTGGTACAGGAAATCCTTACACAAATTCCTCAGGAAAAAATTATTTGGGAAGCCCCGCAAAAAGCACAACAATTATATTTTCTGGAATTGATCGATTGTAATGTTAACCTTGGAAATATTGCGCCCAACGAAGTGCTTCCGTTAGAATCAATGCGCATTGGTTTGCGTGGCGATACTTTTCATTTATATTTAAATAAATAATTTTTGCCGATGCAATTATATGGATTAATTGGTTATCCACTTTCACATTCCTTCTCAAAAAAATATTTTGATGAGAAGTTTATGAAAGATGGGATAACCAATGCATCGTTTAAAAATTATTCCATCGAAAATATTTCTTTGCTGCATGAGATCCTGGTACAACGCGATCTTCGCGGATTGGCAGTTACGATTCCATATAAAAAAGCGGTCATTGATTTTTTATACAACAGCACCGATGAAGTAAAACAAATGGGCGCCTGCAATTGCATTAAAATAAAAGACGGAAAATTATTGGGACATAATACCGATGTAATTGGTTTCGAAAAGTCTTTTATAAAAAAACTAAGACCGCATCATACAAAAGCTTTGATATTAGGAACCGGTGGCGCCGCTGCTGCTGTTGAATTTGTATTGCAAAAATTAAATATCGAATACGAATTTGTTTCACGAAGAAAGGCCGGCACTCAATTTTTGTATCACGAACTCAATGAACATATTATAAACAAATATCCCGTCATCATCAATGCCACGCCGATCGGCACTTTCCCCGATGTTGATGAAGCACCGGCTATTCCGTATCAATTCATTAATTCGAAGCATTATTTATTCGATCTGGTGTACAATCCTGCCGAAACAAAATTTCTTCAACTTGCCAAACAAAAAGGCGCAACCATTCAAAACGGTTATGAAATGCTGGAGTTGCAGGCCGAAGAGAACTGGAAGATATGGAATGAATGATTTATTGGAACATAGATGACACGGATGCTACAGATTTTCGCAGATATTTTTTATGGCATCGTTTGTTGCCTTCGCTTCTTCCAGTGGAAGAAGGGCACACTTCAATGTTCTGTTTTCATGGCAACAAATAAAATTGTAATGATTTTTTGCATCAAATAAATAAAAAATCATTCATACAGTTTATTTGCTCTCATTTTATTAAGTCGTATTTTGTACCACTGTTTATGTTGAGATATTGTATGATGAATCTCATAAAAAATATTTTGTGTGAGATGTACCTTCAATCTCTCAATTAACTTTTTGTGTCTGCTCATTTATGTTATACAGTACAAGTGAGTGACACAAAGAACGATGAGTAATAATTCATCTGTTCGTAAAAAAATAATTATGGAAAACAAAGATTTAAGAAAACAACAGGCATTGGAATATCATGCCAAAGGCCGCCCGGGAAAAGTAGAAGTGGTGCCTACCAAAGAAGCAAAAACACAAAGAGATCTGACATTGGCATACAGCCCCGGAGTTGCGATCCCCTGTTTAGAAATTGCCGCCAATCCAGAGGATGTGTATAAATATACAGCTAAAGGAAATTTAGTTGCGGTTATCAGCAATGGTACGGCTGTATTGGGTTTGGGCGATATTGGCCCCGAAGCGGGCAAGCCTGTTATGGAAGGAAAAGCTGTGTTATTTAAAATTTTTGCAGATATAGATGTATTTGATATTGAGATCAACGAAAAAGATCCTGAAAAATTTGTTCAGATAGTAAAAGCATTGGAACCAACTTTTGGCGGCGTTAATTTGGAAGATATAAAAGCACCTGAATGTTTTTATATTGAAACTCATTTGAAAGAGCAAATGAAAATCCCTGTGATGCACGATGACCAGCACGGAACAGCCATCATCAGCGGTGCTGCATTATTGAATGCATTGGAAATTCAGGGAAAGAAAATCGAGAATGCAAAATTTGTGGTGAATGGAGCAGGTGCTGCATCTATTTCGTGTTGCAGATTATACATTGCCTTAGGTGCAAAGAAAGAAAACTTTTTGATGTTCGACAGTAAAGGGCTGATTCATACAGGTCGTGCAGGTATTGATGGAATGAAAGCTGAGTTTGCAACAACAAAACCCGATTGCAGTTTTGAATCTGCATTTAAAGATGCTGATGTTTTTATTGGGCTAAGTAAAGGCAATGTTGTTTCACAGGAGATGATAAAAGCAATGGCGAAAAAACCAATTGTGTTTGCATTGGCTAATCCCGATCCTGAAATTTCGTACGACGATGCAACAAGTGTAAGAAAGGATCTGATCATGGCAACGGGACGTGTTGATTATCCCAATCAGGTAAATAATGTTTTAGGTTTCCCTTATATTTTCCGCGGTGCATTGGATGTGCGTGCCACAAAAATTAATGAAGCCATGAAACTAGCTGCTGTAAAGGCTTTGGCCGAGCTGGCAAAAAAACCTGTACCTGATCTGGTAAGCATGGCTTACAATCAATCAAACCTAAATTTTGGCCCCGATTATATTATTCCAAAACCTGTTGACCCAAGATTATTATCAACTGTTGCTCCGGCTGTTGCAAAAGCTGCGATAGAAAGCGGGGTAGCTCAAAAGGTGATTACGAATTGGGATGAATATGCAATTGAATTAAATAAACGTTTGGGATTAGATAATCAATTAATGCGTGCTATTGGTAATAAAGCCCGACACGATCCTAAACGTTTGGTATTTGCTGAAGCCGATAATCAAAAAATATTAAAAGCTGCAAGTATCGCTTATGATGATGGAATTGCTTATCCGATTTTATTAGGTACTGAAGATAAGATCAGAAAGATTGCTGCAGACAATAATATTGATCTGAGTGATATTCCGATCATTGATCCACGCAGTGATGAGATGGAATTGAAACGCGAAGAATACGGCAACTTGTTTTTCAAGAAACGCCAGCGTAAAGGATACAATCAATATGAAAGTATGAAGATCATGAAAGATCGTAATCATTTCGGTTGTATGATGGTTGAAACAGGTGATGCAGATGCAATGATATCGGGATTGACAAGAAATTATGCTGATGCGATCAGACCTGCATTGCAAATTATCGGTACGGAAGAAGGTGTAACAAAAATTGCCGGTATGTATTTATTACTGACAAAAAAAGGCCCGCTATTCTTAGCTGATACAACGGTAAACTTTAATCCAACGGCGGAAGAATTAGCCGATATAACAATGCTTGTTGCAAAAGAAGTACGCAACTTTAATCTCACACCAAAAATTGCGATGCTTAGTTATAGCAATTTTGGAAGCAGTGATTCGGATGAAGCAAGATTAGTTTATGATGCAACAAAGTTGGTGAAACAAAGAGATCCATCCTTGGTTGTTGACGGCGAAATGCAGGCCAGCCTTGCATTTAACAATGAAATATTAAAAGATAATTATCCTTTCAGCGAATTAGTAGATCAACAGGTGAATGTGTTGATCTTTCCAAA
Organism: Bacteroidota bacterium; assembly: GCA_028877045.1. Taxonomy (GTDB): domain Bacteria; phylum Bacteroidota; class Bacteroidia; order Chitinophagales; family Chitinophagaceae; genus CAIQDX01. Next base: position 4,763 of record JAGWPQ010000550.1, read on the forward strand.
TTTAACGGCAGGTAATATAGCGTATAATTTATTAAAAGAGATTGGCGGTGCAGATGCCATTGGTCCGATTTTGTTAGGGTTAAAAAAACCAGTGCATGTTCTGCAATTAGGCAGTAGCGAAAGAAGTATCGTTAATATGGCATTGATCGCTGTTGTAGATGCACAAATGAAAAGTAAAATAAACACACAGGAAGCCGTTCAAAAAACTAATTGGTGGCAAAGAATGCGAAAGAAAAGAAAATAGTTTTCCTTCTTTAGTTTTTTTACTTTTAGTTTTTAAATCTTTAGTAAATGAGTTTTTTCACGCATTTCGGTACATTTTTGATGATGATAAAAGGGATGTTCACCCGACCCGAGAATTATAAAATGTATTGGAAAGAACTCATGCACCAATGTGTGGAAATTGGCATTGGAGCATTGCCGATTGTTGTGATCATTTCATTATTTCTTGGTGCGGTAACAACAGTGCAAACAGCTTATCAATTGGTAAGTCCGCTAGTACCTGCATCAACCATTGCGCAAATTGTTAGAGACAGCATGATACTGGAATTATCACCAACAGTATTAAGCATTGTATTAGCAGGTGTTGTGGGAAGTAAGATTGCAAGTGAATTAGGCAACATGCGCATCAGCGAGCAAATTGATGCATTAGAGATCATGGGCATTAACAGTAAGAGTTATCTTGTAATGCCTAAAATATTAGCGTCGTTGATTGTTGTGCCCTGTTTAATTGTGATCTCAGCAGTATTGGGTATTTGGGGTGGACGCATGGCCGGAAGCCTTACCGGCATTATTGCTCCCGATATCTTTGATATTGGATTGCGTAAAAACCTAAACACATATAACATGGTATTTGCCATGTACAAAGCTTATACGTTTGCATTTATTTTAAGCAGCATACCCGCCTATTTTGGTTACTATGTAAAAGGTGGCGCATTGGAAATAGGAAGGGCAAGTACAACTGCTGTTGTGGTAAGTTGTATTTTAATCTTGTTTGCCGATTATGCATTGGCTGCATTCTTTTTGCCAACTTAATAAACTTGCCGAAGAATTTGTAGTTTCATTTACCCAAAAGTCAAAACATTACTATTATTTTAAATAGACTTTTATGAAATCATTTCTTTTAATTGTTTATTTCTTTTCTGTTGTTGCTTCCAATGCGAATTTTTCTGATTCTGCTAAATTGTATAATCCTTATGCCAATGCAAAGCAAGATATTAAAGCCGTAGTTGCAATAGCAAAGCAGCAAGGGAAACATGTAATGATTCAGGCAGGCGGTAATTGGTGCAGTTGGTGTTTAAAGTTTAATAAATTAGTTACTGAAGATAATCAGTTGGATTCTGCCATTAAAGCAAATTACATTGTTTATCATTTGAATTACAGTTTGGAAAATAAAAACAAACAGGTATTTGAACAATATGGTTTTGCTGAGCGATTTGGATTTCCTGTTTTTATCATTTTAGATGGAGAGGGCAACAGAATTCATACGCAAAATTCTGTATATTTAGAAGAAGGAAAAGGCTATAATAAATCGAAGATTTTAAATTTTCTGAACGATTGGACACCAGCGGCTCTTAACCCAAAAAATTATCAAAACTTCTGATGAATACACATTTCCCTGCTTTCAAAAGGTTTATTACCAATCCGGTTAAATTTAAGTTTTTCCTGTTGAGCAAATTGCCGATGGGTTTTATCAGCGGGTTAAAAATTGTTGAATTAAGTGATGCAAAATCCTCTGTGGCTGTGTGTTTCAGGTGGTTGAATCAAAACCCTTTCCGTTCCATTTATTTTGCTGTATTAAGTATGGCAGCAGAATTAAGTACCGGGATTTTAGCAGTTGGACAAGTGTATAAACGCAATCCAACAGTTAGCATGCTGGTTGTAAAAATGGAAGCAGATTTTTATAAAAAAGCAGTTGGCAAAATAATTTTTACTACCAATGATGGCCTTAAAATTGCAGAAGCTGTTGAACAGGCTGTTGCTACCGGCGAAGGTGTAACGGTGCAATGTTCGTCGGTTGGGTTGAATGAAGCGAATGAGGAAGTTGCAAGGTTTGTTTTTACATGGAGTTTTAAGTCGAAACCCCCAATTCCGAAAGGGGAGTATTGATAGGGTTTAATTATATTTCATTCATTTAAAAAAATCTCTGAAGATTCGGGCACTTTAACAGTCCCCCTTCAGGGGCGGAGGGGGTTTATGAAGATTGCTTTTCATGGTGCCGCAAGAACAGTTACCGGTTCCAAACATTTGCTTACTTTAAAAAGTGGAACAAAAATTTTATTGGATTGTGGATTGTTTCAGGGATTGGGAAAAGACACCGATACGTTAAATGCAAATTTTGGTTTTGATGCAGCATCGGTTGATTTTATGATCTTATCGCATGCACATATCGATCATTCGGGATTACTTCCCAGATTGGTGAAAGAAGGATTTAAAGGAACAATATTCTGCACGCCTGCAACAAAAGATCTGACCGAAATTTTACTGGAAGATTCTGCACAAATTCAAAGAGACGACACAAAATTTATTAATAAGCGAAGGGCAAAACAAGGCTTACCGCCATACGAACCTTTGTATGATCTGGATGATGCCGAAAATGTTTTTCCATTAATGCAAACCGCACCATATTATAAATGGATCACTGTTTGTAGTGAAGCTGATGTGATGTTTACCGATGCCGGTCATATCATCGGCAGTGCCGCAGTACACCTGCGTTTGAAAGAAAATAACAAGATCATTCATTTAACTTTCAGCGGCGATGTCGGAAGATACGGCGATGTTATTTTATGTTCGCCCGATGTGTTTCCGCAGGCTGATTATATTGTTATCGAAAGTACTTATGGCGATAAAGTGCATGATCTGTTTTCCGATACTTTAAATGTTCTTCACGGTTGGATCATTAAAACATGCCTTGATAAAAAAGGTAAATTAATTATTCCGTCATTCAGTGTTGGAAGAACTCAGGAGTTGTTGTATTTTTTAAATGAAATGTTCAACACAAAACAATTGCCGCATATTCCGGTATTTGTTGATAGCCCGTTGAGCATGGAAGCAACACAAGTTGTAAAAAGCCATCCTGAAAATTTCAACAGTAAAATAAAAAAATTATTGCTGACAGATAGTGACCCGTTTGATTTTCCCGGATTAAAATTTATAAAAACTGTTGATGAAAGTAAAGCATTGAATGATCTGCATC
>JAGWPQ010000551.1 GCA_028877045.1 Bacteroidota bacterium
ATCAATGGTTTTAAGAAACTCATCCAAATCTGTATAATAAACTTTTGTGCGCACAAAACTTCCCATCGTGCTTTGAATTACTTTGGGATTATATAATTCAACCGTATCCTCGCTGCAAATGATCTGTTCAATTCCAAACCAATCGGCAATGCGGATGATGGTTCCCATATTGCCCGGATCCTGAATACCATCCAGCATGATACTTAATTTATTTTTCAAAACAGGTTTGCTAAAATCATTTTTCTGCGCAGCAACAATCAATACATGATTGGGCGTTTGCAACTGCGATATGCGGCTCAGATCAATATCATCAACGGCAGTAAAATCAACAGCATTCAAATCATTCTTTTCGATCCATTGGGGCAAAGCATAAATTTTTTTGATGCTGAAATCGCTCTGTAACAATTCTTCAGCAATCTTTGGCCCTTCGGCAATAAACAATCCTTCCAGTTGTCTTTGTTTTTTGTGGCATAAAGATTGAATATATTTGACCTCGTTACGACTTAACATTCTGTATGAATTTGATGAATCAAAGAAACCTATTTTTTACGCTGTCAGCATGTGTTGTTATTTTATTATTGGCATCTTGTGCAACCGTAAAAAATTATCCTCATAACAAACCATTTATTTTCGATAATAAAGTTTTGCTCGATGGTAATCTTTCCAAAGATGCGAAAAAACGTTTAACAAACGATCTGATGAATTATTGGGATGATAGTTTGAAAGCGCAAAAACTGCAAAAATTATTTTTCTTCAGCACCATCAAAAACCCGCCTGCATTCGATTCGGTTAATATTGGCCGCACAAAAAAATTCATGAACGCATATCTTAATTCGCAGGGATATTATTATGCCGAGATCAAAGATTCGATCCCAAAATTCGATACGCTACGCGATCAGATTCATGTAACAGTGATCATGATCATCCATATCGGAAAAAATATCACCATCGATTCTGTTGCTTATGACCTTACCGATTCTGCCATGCAAAAATTAGCTCTGCAAAATTTTAAAGGAACATTATTAAAAAAAGGAACACCGGTAAACAAACAGATCATCAGCAATGAAAAAGACAGGATATCGAGCATTTTCAGGAACAACGGCTATTTTAAATTCAATAAAGAAGATATTTATGCTGAAGCCGATACAACCGACAGAAAATTATTAATACTGACACTTGATCCGGCAGAACAAATAAAATTATTAAGCGAGGCTGCAAGCATCAGAAAAGAAAATCCGAAGTGGGATATCCTCATCAAACAAAAACCGATCGATGATTCTTCTAAATTGGAAAAGTATTATATCAATAAAGTTTTCTATTATCCTGAAACAAAGCTGATCGATGTTCCTGACAGTTTGCTCATAAATAATAATTTAAAAAGGATAACAAGAAATGACCTCACGATGTTTTATAGCGAAGGCAAATTTTTAATAAAACCTTTGCGTGAACATACATTCCTGCGTCACGACAGTTTATACAACGAAACGATGTATTATAAGACCATCAACACTTTGGGGCAAATTGGCGCATGGCAACAGGTTGATGCAAGAACTGTTATAACCGCAAAGGATTCTTTAGACCTTCATTTATTTTTGGTGCCTGCACCCAAACAAAATTATACGGTTGATCTTGAAGGCAGCCGCAATACAGGCGATATCACTGCAGGAAATTTATTGGGTTTATCGGCAAGTATCAGTTATCGCAATCGCAACATTTGGAAACAAGCCATTCAATCTGTAACAAGTTTAAGAGTAGGAACAGAGTTTAGCCTCACCCCGCCAAACAACGCATCACAATCATTATTACAAACATTACAGTTCAACTTAAGCCATAACTATAGTTTCCCAAAACTGATCGTTCCGTTTCAGAGATGGCGTTACTTAAAAACATTGGAAAATAAACGAACCCTGTTTTCAACATCTGCATCTTATACCGACAGAAAAGACTATTATCTTTTAAGATCGTTTGTAACTAGTTGGGGATACGAGTGGCGCAAAGGAAACAACACATGGTTGTTTAAACCATTGAATATTGAATTGTATAAAGTAGATACTTTAATTGGCTTGGATAGTTTGTTTTATAAAAATCCTTTCTTACGAAATTCTTTTCGCGATGGAAATGTTGTTGGAAGCAGTTTATCTTTCAACAAAACTTTCAATAGCGTCAGTAAACCAGAAGAAAGTCATTTTATACGATTGGGTTTTGAAGAATCGGGAACAGTTCTTTCCTTATTTAAAAGTTTAAATAATCAGGTTTTCAGTTATACAAAATTAGATGGTGAATACCGGTTCACACATAAATACCTGAAAAGTGAATTAGCCACAAGATTCTTTGTGGGTGCGGCTTTCCCAAAAGCCGGGCAAGCCATGCCTATCTTTAAACAATACTTTTTGGGCGGCCCCAACAGCATGCGTGCATGGGGTTTGCGGCAACTAGGTTTAGGGTCTTCCATCATCAGCGACACATCTTCTTCAAGTTATACCGATCGTTTCGGAAACTTTGCATTGGAAGGAAATATCGAATATCGTTTTACCATTTGGGATTTAAGTTCTGTAAAAATCGCAAGTGCATTATATGTTGACATGGGCAATATCTGGACATTAAATAATAATCCTTCCGATCCGAATTCTGTTTTCACACCTGCACGTTTGGGAAAGGATCTGGCTATTGGAATTGGTTCGGGACTGCGCTTAGATGCCAATTATTTTTTAATTCGTTTAGACTTTGCCTACAAAGTAAAAGACCCCGCACGGCAAACCAATGATGGCTGGTTGGATCTGAGCAATATTAAACTTAGAGAGAGGAGAAGTAACGGTGTTGAAATAAATAATCTGGTGTTTCAATTCGGGATCGGCTTACCATTTTAATTTTATGTTACCGGCTGCAAATCCTTGTGGGGCTTAAGTTGTATCGCACTCTTGTACGCTTTGTATTCTGTTCGGCTTTGTGTTGCTCCGATATATAATTCAGATAAATTTAAAAAGCAATCCCAATCAAAAAAGCTATTGATGCCGATGTTGGTAAGTCGTTACCAAACCTAACCGGAAAAGGTACTGCAACAAAACAACTAACATCTTTCCCTTTTTTAATTGTTTTAAAAATACTGGGAGTAAAACCATACCGGCCCGAAGTTTCAAATGCGGCTCTTCCGGTAAATCCAAAACCTTTCCCTAAAGGAACCAACACACCCGGATGAAATAAAAAGTTACTCATCTTGCTGCTGCCATTGATAGATTTTATATACGGTACAACTTCAAAAGAGAATGCCATTTTCGGACTATTCCAAATATTAATTGCTACCGGAAAGCCTACCAAATAATAATTTGTAAAATTTGTTGTTGTCCCGTTTTTATCAAAAGTAATAATGGGATGAGCCATACTTACTATGGTACCAATTTTTGGATAGCCCGCTTGCGATAAAGAAAAAATGCTTATAAAAAGAAAGCTTAAAAGAATAATAAGTCTAAGTCTTAGCAAAATGAACTTGTTTAAATAAATAATAAATAACACTGCAAAATTAATTGCTGTATTATACTTATTTACTGATAACAATCATTGTATAGAATTTTATTGCAGCTCTACAATTTCTTATCGCTTTCTTTAATAATGATGGTAATAAAATTAAAAAATCGTTGAAAGTCTGTAATAGGCAATCTTTCATCAATGCCGTGAAACCCTTTGCTGTCAATCAATGGAGAAAAATTTACGACACCATTACTTATTTCACGGTATCCTCTTGAATCGGTGGCACCCAGCATGATGAATGGTGCAGGTATGGCATCATCAACCGTTTTATAAACAGTTTCTTCCATCAATTTAAATGCAGGCGAATTGATAGAAGTTACGGCCGAAGGTTCGGTATTAAAATCGCCAACAATTTTTATTTTCACACGTTCATCATCGATCGCATCGGTAATAAATTGCTGAACATCTTTTGTCGTTTCATTAATATTGATACGGCTGTTTACAATTGCCTTCGCATTTGTTGGAATAACATTTTCACGAACACCGCTTTCTAAAATTGTTGGAACGATAGTAGTCCGCAGCATGGCATCACCTTCGGGTGTGTATGATAAAATTTTCTTTACCGTACTTTCAAACAACCAAAGATTGCTCATTGCTAATTTGTTTACAAAGTCGGCTGATGAACCACTTGCCCTGTGCAAAAATTCTTTTACAGGTTCCTGCAAAGTAGATGGTGTTTTTTTACTTCTTAATTTATACAAAGCTTTTGCTAAAATATCGATGGCTGTTTCTTTATCGGGCTTGGATGAATGTCCGCCGGTTTTTTCTACCGATAATTCAAATGTCACATAACCTTTTTCGGCAACACCGATCATTGCTACCGGCCGTTTAACGCCCTTGATTTTATCGGTAGTTATTTCGCCGCCTTCATCCAATACCAGATCGGCTTTTATATTTCTTTCTTTCAAATATTTTACAATCGCAATTGCACCGGTACCGGTTGATTCTTCGTTATGCCCAAAGCAAAGCAATATGGTTCGTTTGGGTGTAAAACCTTTGCGCAGCAAAGCTTCTGTGGCTTCGAGAATAGAAATAACATTCGATTTATCATCTACCGAACCTCTGCCCCAAATAATATTATTCTTTACTTCGCCGCCAAAAGGCTGTGCAGTCCACAGTTTAACTGCCGACGGTTCTACGGGTACCACGTCGTAATGTCCCATTAAAATAAACGGTAATAAACTTGTGTCTGTTCCTTTCCATTCGAAAACGTAACTGTAATTTTTAATTAATGTTCTGGTCAAATGTTGGTGAACCAACGGATATGCTTTTTCTAAAAATGCACGAAACTGATTAAAATGAAAAGTATCGATATGTGTTGTGTCTTCGGGCGAAATAGTTGCAATTTGAATAGCCTGACTCATGTGTGCAATGGCCGAATCGGGCAAAGCTTCCAATGCCATGGCTTTATGTGATGGCCACGCTTTTGTTTTGAAAGTATTGATAAAAACAATGGCTACTAAAACAAAAACAGCAACACTTAATAAAATAAAAAATTTCTTTAGCATAATTCAGTTTATGTTGGTCAAGATAAGAAAGGAGAACAAAATAAAATATTTTTTGTTTGCAGGCAGTTGTTTTTATTGCAGCACCTCTTGCGTCGCGTCATGCCGATTCTATCGGGACTTGTACGTTCTAAGCTACTAGGAACGAGCTATGAGCTTCGGGCAGACGCTCATAGCTTTCCTCCGTTGAAGTGTGCGACGCAACAGGCGATGCTCACTACTGTCCCGTTAAGTGC
>JAGWPQ010000552.1 GCA_028877045.1 Bacteroidota bacterium
AGCACGGCAAGCATTTTTTCTTTTGCGGTTTTGATCGAATTGTTGGGAAGAGGCTGATGGATTTCACGGATTAAAATATTTCTGCCGTGTTCCCAGTTCCCCTCCGGACTGCAATGAAAGTACTCAGCTACCGATGTGGTTTCAATACCGGTTGCCTCCAACTCTTTCCAGGTCCAGGTATAAAATTTTCCTTCCGCTCCTTCGCTATCTGCATCCAATGCACTGTAAAATCCATTTTCTTCACTCAACATTTCTCGTTCTATGAATTGCATCGTTTGATGGATCGTTGCTCCATACAATTCTTTTTTTGTAAGCTGATATGCTTCGCTTAAAACGCCTATCAGCAAAGCATTATCGTATAACATTTTTTCGAAGTGAGGAGCAAACCATTTAATATCGGTACTGTATCTCGAAAAGCCGCCGCCGATCTGATCGTACATACCACCGGCAACCATTTTGTCCAAACTTAACAATGCCTGATGCAAAGCATTTTTGTCTTTTGTAAAATGATAATGGCGCAATAAGAACTGGATAGAAAATGTTTGAGGAAATTTGGGAGCGTTACCAAATCCGCCCCACTCTTTATCAGCCTGCGCTAAAATATTTGCTGCGATGATTTCTACATTTTCTTTTGCAAAAACAGCATCTGACCCACTTGCAGTTTGTTTATCCAATCCAAACGAATTTGCAATAATTAAATGTTCGGTTAATTTATCAGCCTGAGATTTTATTTCATTGCTTTTTTCCTGATACGCATTTTGAACAAGCATTAAAATTTCTTTCCAGCTCTTTCGGTTAAACGCTTCGACCGGCGGAAAATAAGTGCCCCCAAAAAATGGTTTGCATTCTGAAGTTAAAAAAACATTCAATGGCCAGCCGCCGCTACCGGTCATCGATTGAACAGCATCCATATAAATATGATCGAGGTCGGGACGTTCTTCTCTGTCGATTTTTATATTGATGAAATAGGTGTTCATCAATTCGGCAGTTGACTCATCTTCAAAACTTTCTCTTTCCATCACATGGCACCAATGACATGCAGCATATCCAATACTTACCAAAATAGGTTTATTTTCTGCTTTTGCTTTTTGCAACGCTTCCTCTCCCCATGGATACCATTCCACAGGATTATGTGCATGCTGCAAAAGGTACGGACTTGTTTCGTGAATGAGTTTATTCGAATACATACAACAATGTAAACAGAAAAATCAAAAATAAGTTGCACAAAAAAGCCCTTTAAAAAATAAAGGGCTTACTATGAAAAATTGGTTCTATTTTTTCTTGGTGGACGAAGATAAGAACAAGTCTAATGCCGCAGCCATGCTTGGTGCATGCGGGGCAGGCGCTTTGATCTCTAACTTTAATCCTGCCTCTTCCAATGCTTTGGAAGTATTGCTGCCAAAGGATCCAACCACTGTTCCATTTTGTTTGAACTTTGGATAATTATCAAATAAACTTCTCACACCACTTGGGGTAAAGAAGCAGATCACATCGTACGATTTTTTATCCATCACCT
>JAGWPQ010000553.1 GCA_028877045.1 Bacteroidota bacterium
CTGCACTGATGCTCTTTGTTTATAATCTGGATCAAAATGTTTATATATAATTATCCCCTGCTTATTAATAATATACACTGCCGGTACTGGCAATACATTTCCGTTCGTTCCATTAGCTACTTTCAGGTCAATCCCCCATTTTTTATATTTCTCAAGCGTATTATCATCAACAGTAAAAGCTACATCATATTGCTTCATTATTTTTAGTCCATCATCAAACAAAACAGAATATGAAGCTTTTGTTTTTTCGATTGTCTTTAATATATTCTCAGGTTTTTCGGGCGTAATTGCAAGTAAAGTAGCTCCTTTACTTTTTATAAAAGACAGCGAATCCTCTAATTTTTTTAATTGCCTGTTACAATAGGGACACCATTGTCCGCGATAAAATACGATCACAACAGTACCCTTCTTTAATTCATCTTTTAACAATATGTTCTTCCCATTTTGATCTATAGCACTAAATAAAGGTGCTTTATCATTAACCTGAAGCCCCTTGGCAGTAATTTGTGCAATTGAAGATATTGGTACTATTATTAATGAAATAATAAATATTTGAAGTTTCATTTTGATTTTTATTTAAATAAATTACCGTTTATTTATTTTAAATAAACGGTAACGACAACTCACCCAATATAATTATAGACCTTATTTACAGCTTTTATTCTTTTTCATATATGGCAGTATATGTTACCGCAATATCATCTGCCACATTATTCTTTTTACTTCCTTTAGGTTTGCCAACACCATAAGATCCGATATCTTTCACAATAAATTTACTGTTGACATTTACTTTCCCATTTTCAATTTCAAGTGTTGCATTCTCTGTTACCGGCTTTGTTGTTCCTTTTATAGTTAATTCTCCTTCAACAGAAACTTCATATTTTTTGTTTTTCGAGAAATCAATAGATGAAAAGTTTGCGATTTTACCTTTTAGAATAATGCGGGGATATTGCTTTGAATCTAAGAAATTAGAACTATTAAAATGTTCTTGCATTAAAGCTTTTACAAATTGAAAACTTTGTACCGGAACAAAAATAGCAACTTCTCCGGTACCAACATTAATAATACCTGTAACAGTATTATTTGTTGCCGTAATATCTTCAGCAACTGTGTGCGAGTATATGATAGCCTGACCGGTTCTGGTAATATACTTCGCCTGTGCAGAAACATTAAATACTGTAACAACAGTAATAACAAGCGCTAAAATAATTTTTTTCATGTTTTAGTTTCTATTATTGACATTAAAGAAAAGAAATCCTTACAGTCCGGGTTCTTTTTTATTTTAAATTATTCATCATATTTAATACTGCAAAAACGATTATTTCACATTTACGTTTATTAACCAATAAATTAGTATCATCAGAATAATAAAAAACTTTAGATTACACACTGTTAAGAAGGATTTAAAAACATTCTTCTCTTTCTTTACTTCACAATTACATCTTATATATTGCTTCATTTTTTTTGATTGAAATGATAATATAATTACACTTTAATCCAATTTCGACATCAATTCAATAAACTCCGATTGAAGCGTTTCTGTCTTATCTTTTGCATACCAACTATGTAGCTCTTTTTCAAAATCATCCCAAGTTTTCCCTTCGGGGTTTTTCTTCCAGTTTAATAATAAATCTTGTGCCGGTACAGGTCTTGGCCCCCATATAAAAGCTTCTCTACCTAAAGTTTCATCAATTGCAATCATTTTAGGAATGGCTTTCGCCCCATTGGTTAAATAACTATTCATTAATTCAGGATTTTCATCTCTCAATAAAATAAACAGTTTTATGTTATCCGGATTCAATTTTGCTATCTCTGCTATCACTGGTAAATTTTGGGCACTATCTCCACACCATGTTTCGGTTAATACTAACCATGTATAATGATGTTGAATTCTTTGCACCGCTTTTACTAATTCAGGACTTAATGAAATAGTTTTATGCCGCCGCTGCGTTCTTGCCCAGTTCAGTTTTGTATATTCTGCTAATGCATGAGAACCATTTATAGTGCTGCTTTGTTTATTTTGAACCCATTGTTCAAATGCTCTCAAATAGCTTTCATAACTATACAAGCCAAGTTCTGTTAATAGTGTAGCCATAATTTATTTACTTTTTAAAGAAAGTCCGTGTTTGCCAAAATCAATTAACTCTTTATGTCCTATATATCCCATTGTGTAAGTAACAATTTTGCCATCAGCATCAGTTATAATTAAAGTAGGAAAAGCTGTTACACCAAATTTTTCCAATAATACCGGGCCATCACCTTTTTCCATATCAACTGCTACATTAATAAAATTCGAATTAAAAAATTCGCCTGCATCTTTATTCCGGAAAGTTGTTGATTTCAATAATTTACACGGACCGCACCACGATGCATAAGCATCTAAGAAAACCAGCTTGTTTTGTTTTTTAGCTTCCTGTAAAGCTTTATTCCAATCCGATTCTATAAACTGTATCCCGTTGCTATTTTTTTCAATTGCTTTATTTTGTTTTTCAGGAATAAATGAAAATATCATAATAGCTGCAACTACAGTTAAACCAAAAAATATTATCTTCTTACTCATAATTTTTATTTTAAAGACTGCAATTTCTATTTTTCCTTACAATTTAATTTTGCAGGTCAGTAAGGTGTTTAACATCTTAACATTTTAGAAACCCCTTCCCCCTTTATATCTTTGTATACAAATACAATTTGATCCCACTAGTCCAAAAATCAAACTGCCACCCGTAAATTTGGTGGCAGCTAATGAAGATATTTAAGAAAAAATAAGCTTAGTTTTTACACGAGTTCTCCTTTGACTTAAGCACGTCTATATTTCTTCATTGCTTTAATTTTTCTTGGATGTGCTTCTCCGTTTTCGACATAATATTTAAATTCTTCAACCATTTGATTGCCCATTTTCGACATCATCATTTTCATCATCGGCTGTATAATTGTGCCCATAATTCCGCCGAAAGTAAAATTCATTTCCATATGCAGTTTCGATTTGTCTGTCCCTACTGAAATGAGTTGCCAGGTATTGGTAGCACGTTTTATCATTGAAGGCATTCCTTCGGGTACTATGTATGACAATAAATGTTTGTCATTCGAAAACTCAATCAACTTTTCTTGTGTTTTTCCCATGCCGGCAATATCACAACCTCTTTCTGAACAGGCAGCTCCGTTAATTCCATTTCCTTTTCCTTCAGAATGATTAACCGCTGATGCCCATTTGTGTACATCGGTAAATTCGTGACCTAAAACTTTCCATGCACTTTCAATATTCTTGTTTATGGTTATTTCTTTTTCGATTTTCATGGCACTATTTTTAATTGTTATTATTTTTCATCCAGTTTACTATGCCATCAGCAATAGCATTAGGATGATCTTCTTGTAGAAAATGTTTCCCTTTTCCAACACTTATTAAAGTTAAATTTTTGAAATTCTGTTTAGCATATTCCACTGCTGGTTTACGCGTTATCATTCCGGGAGAAGCATAAAATAAGAGAAATGGTTTTGTTTCATTTATATATTTAAGCCCAATTGCAATTTTGTTAATTTCATCTGCAAAATCGCCTTTCACTTGACTTATTCCTTTTTTGGGGAAAGTTGCCGGACCAGGGCCATAAAGCATTACTTTTCTCCTTTCTATGCTGTTTTCAAAAGGTTCTAAATACCTTTTCATTTCTACATCAGATAATTTCCTTTTTATCGCCATTTTCATCATCATTGGTGGGATTTTATTTTTGGTAACAATTAATTTTTCCGCCCGTTTCGGATTACGCATCATCTTAAACATTATTTTTTGTACCAATGTCAACTGTTTATACCATAGTTCTGTTGGCATAAATGCAGCTTCAATAAATACAATTCTTTTAATATTACTCGGATTTTCAATTGCATATTTTAATCCTAGCAAAGACCCAAGATCATTAACTACAAGGGTGATATTTTTAAGTTGGAGACTGTCTATAAAACCTTTTACATAACTGTATTGTGATAGTATACTGTAATCATTATTAGGCGGTATCCCTGATTTACCATAGCCTGCTAAATCAAATGCGATTGCTCTTCCTTGGGTTGAAACCAATGGTATAATATTTCTCCATAGATATGAACTTGAAGGAATACCATGAAGGAATAAAATCGGGTCTCCTTGTCCTTGTTCATAATAGAATATTGAAGTCCCATTTACAACTTGAATCTTAGTTGCAAATGGGAACTCTGCCGAAATATTTGTTTCGGGTTTTTGAGCCAACAATCCAAAGCTGTTGATGAATGTTATTGCCATTACAATTATGATTCTATATCTTTTCATTTTATAGCTTTTGTGTTTTTATCTACATTTTTTATTTTTTCCATGTCCTAACCGCGAATGCAGCATCCACTTCAGGAGATGTATTATGGTTCGAATAATTGCTCAACGTTTTTACGCCAATACCTGCAATAATGCCCAAAACATTTATTTCCGAATATCCTGCAGCTAAAAATTCCTCTATTTCACTTTGAGATACCATACCACGGTTTGCAGTAAGCGAACGGGTAAGTTTTGAGAGCGCTGCCAACTTTGCATCGGGTATTTCTTTGCCATCACGGATAGCGTTAGTAACCTCTGATGGAACCTTGCTCATCATATCAGCAACAAAACTGTGTGCAGCCATACAATATTCGCAGTTGTTTTCGTACGCAACCGAAAGGAAAACAACTTCCTGTTCTACCGGCGTAAACCCTGAATTAGTCCTGAAACTATTGTATGAATATGTATAGGCGTCAAGTAGCGCCGGATTATTCCCCATTGCCACATACATATTCGGAACAAATCCTAAACCCCTTTTTGTTTTTTCAAAAATTTC
>JAGWPQ010000554.1 GCA_028877045.1 Bacteroidota bacterium
CAAAAGCGTTTGGCGGTAATTAAAGGAAAGCAGAACGGCATCGAAATAATTAAAAATAATTTGTGGAATTTGTTTCCGGATAAAATGATCGAATCGATCAACTGGATAAAAAATCAATTTTTATTTGAGTGGCTGAATAAAATAAATAATAAACGATTTGCTTCATCGATCAGAAAAGCAATGGATGAACTTGGTTTTAAAAACATTATTCTCTTCAACGATAATGATATGTTCCGTTGTTTTTATCTGAAAGAATTTTTAAAACCGGAAGTGAGTATTTATTATTCGAGAGATTATATGCTGGCGGTTGATTACTGGAAGCTGCATGGCGAAAAATTGGAACCTGAATTAATTGCGAAGAGTGATGTATGCGTTGCCAATTCAACTTATCTCGCCAATTATTGCAAAAAATATAATCCCAATTCTTTTTATGTTGGACAAGGTTGTGAGCTGGATACTTTTATGGAAATTAAAAATAAGAATAGGCCGCAGGATATTTTGTCGATATCAAATCCGATAATCGGTTATGTTGGTGCATTGCAAAGTTTGCGTTTGGATTTGAATGTGATTGCGCATATTGCCGAAACCAATCCTGCATGGAATGTGGTGCTGGTTGGGCCCGAAGATGATGAGTTTAAAAAAAGCAATCTGCATCAAATTAAAAATGTTTATTTTATTGGTTCGAAAGATCCGGTTGAGTTGCCATCTTATATCAATGCATTTGATGTTTGCATCAATCCGCAAATTGTTAGTCAGGTTACGATCGGGAATTACCCACGAAAGATTGATGAATATCTGGCGGTAGGAAAACCGGTGGTAGCAACGAAAACAGAAGCAATGAGTATTTTCATCGAGCACACCTATCTCGCAGAAAACAAAGAAGAGTATGTATCATTGATCAAAAAAGCTTTGAATGATGACAGCGATATGTTGAGAGAAGAAAGAAAAAAATTTGCATCTTCACATTCATGGGAAAACAGTGTGAACGAAATTTATAAAGCAATTGAAACGATGATGAAATAGATCAAACAAAAAAACTAACTTATACTTTAATCTGTAAAATGCCCTTGCAAAAAATCATATCAAAATTACGGAACAAACATTTTCTTTCATTATTAGGGAATGGCTCAATGGCAGTGCTGTCGATGGTTACAGTGGCCATACTGTTGCGTTTCATGCATGCCACTGATATTGGTTACTGGTTTTTTTTTCAATCTGTTTTTGTTTTGTTGGATACTTTCAGGACAGGGTTTTTACAGGTAGCACTTATAAAATTTTATAGTGGCGCCGAAAAAAGCCGGGCCGAAACAGTGTTGGGATCGGTATGGTATTTAAGTCTTGCCATCACTGCAATTCTTATTGCAGCAAACATACTTGGATTAACAGCTTTATATTTTACCGACAATATCGGATTTATAATTATTTTAAAATGGTTTGGCATTACTTTTTTATGTACACTTCCGTCGGCCATTGCATCGTGGATATTGCAGGCCGAACAAAGGTTTGATAAGTTGTTGGTATTGCGGATCCTTAATCAGGGCGTATTTATTTTAATGGTTTTAGTGATGATCATTTTTAGAAAAATAAATCTTGAGGAAGTTTTGATCATAAATGTTTTGGGTGCATCGATTACAAGTTTGTATTGTTTTATAAAAGGTTGGACAGGAATAAAAACATTGCCGAAACGAACAAAAGAAAGTATTCTCGAACTTTTTAATTTCGGAAAATTCAGTGTAGGAACTACCATCAGCACAAACCTTTTGCGAAGCTCCGATACATTTATCATCATGTTTGTATTAGGTGTTGCAGGTCCTGCAGCCGTTGCCATGTACACAGTTCCCATGCGTTTGATGGAAATTATTGAAATACCGCTGAGAAGTTTTTTAGCAACCGGAATGCCTGCCATGTCGGAAGCATTTAATAAAAATAAAAAACAGGAAGTTGTTTACATCATGCAGAAATATGCCGGCATGCTTACACTTGCATTGGTGCCTGTTTCTTTTATTGCAATTTTATTTGCTGAGTACGCGATTGGTTTATTGGGTGGTGGAAAATATATGGGCACGTATGCTGTTTCGGTATACCGTATTTTTATGTCGTTTGCCATGTTTTATCCGATCGACAGATTTTTAGGCGTTACACTCGATATCATTCATCAGCCAAGAATTAATTTTTATAAAGTACTTGTAATGCTGGCAACCAATGTGGCATTTGATTTTACCGGGATTTATCTCTTCGGGAATATCAATGGAGTTGCGCTGGCAACCTTATTTACATTTTTATCGGGTGTGATATTTGGATATTATTGGTTGAGAAAATATCTCGAATTTTCTTTGACCGGATTTTTTGCTATTGGTTTTTCTGAATTGAAATTATTGATTCAACAAAATTTATTTAAGAATAAAATAGTTGAGAGTTGAGGATCGCACATTTGATATTAGCGCATTCCGAACCCGAACAATTGAACAGATTGATAAAAAGATTATGGCATGATGATGCTGATTTTTATATCCATATTGATTTAAAAACTCCCATTGCTGATTTTTTATTTTTGGCTGATACCGAACATGTTTTTTTTATTAAGAAAAGAGAGAAAGTATTTTGGGGCGCTTACAGCATAGTGCAGGCAACGGTTAATGGTTTTGAAGAAATAATCAGATCAGGTAAACACTATGATTATATTAATTTATTAAGCGGACAGGATTATCCTTTAAAACCGGTTAACGAAATACACAATTTCTTCAAAAGCAATATGGGAAAGGCTTTCATGCATACATTGTCAGTAAATGATGAATGGACTGAAGCCATACCAAGAATAACTAAATATCATTTAGCCAATTATTCTTTCAGAGGAAAGTTTACTGTTGAGAAGATGATGAATATTTGTTTGCCCGACAGAAAAATGCCCAATGGGTTAATTGCTGTTGGAAGATCGCAATGGTTTACGATCACACCAAAACATGCTGCATATATTGTAGAGTATTTGAAACAAAATAAGAATGTAAAACGTTTCTTTACATATACTTGGGGATGTGATGAGATCATTTTTCAAACTATTTTATATAATTCGAAATACAGGGAAGATATGGTGAACGATAATTTGCGTTATATAGATTGGTCTGAAGGGAAAGCTAATCCCAAAACATTTACTATTAAAGATGCTGATACATTATTACATTGCGGAAAACTATTTGCGAGAAAGTTCAGTGTAAAAACAGATGTTAGCATATTGGATTATATAGATAAATTTATTTCCTGAAAAATTACTAATGAATTTTTTAAAAGATAATAACAGAAGACGGTCAATATGGTACTTAGTACTGATTCATTTAATGATCACTGTTTCTGACTTTCTTTTTTTTCTTGAAAGCAAACAGTTTTATGTTGCATTCCTTGGTATTGTTGTAATAAACAGTTTGCTGCTATTGCCTGTTTTCTTTTTTCGCAATCACCTGCGTTTGTATGCATGGCTGTTGTTGCCCGCTATTTTAGTTGTCCCTTTGGCTTTTGGATGTATCGTTTATTATAATGTTCCTATCAACGATTCCATCGTATTGCTTA
>JAGWPQ010000555.1 GCA_028877045.1 Bacteroidota bacterium
GTGACCGCAAATTTCAATTAAAGTTTCGATCACCCATTCGAATGTGTTCACTTCATCATTCCAAACAATAAGGCTGAATGGGTGAATATTCTCGACTATTGTATCTACCTCCTTTTCTTCACGAGGTTTACTGGCTTCATATTTGAACGGATGATACATCAGTACAAAAATAGAATTTTCTTTTACAATTCAAATATTGAGAGATATGATTGTTTGCAGAAAAATGAGTTAACCTATTGGCGGGGCCTTATACAGATATAGCATTCCCGTATTTTCAGTACAAGACAATATATACCAGATTCAGCAATAAGCCTCATATAAGCTACATATATCCCATATATAAGCTACATATAAGCTACTCCTAATAATAGTAGGTTATATGTGATTTATATGTCTCACATTATTACATTAAATTATGCTTAGAGTAGAATATAGTAGCTATCGATCGTAACTAAATAGTCTTTCAGCCTTAAGCAGGCCTTACAGGGTCAATGGTTACTACAGGCAGTATTATGAGATTATCGGTATATACCGTATTTTCCTTGATAAATTAATTATCCGTACTAAATAGTTAGCATAAATGTTTGCTTATTCTTGTTATCTCTTTCGGGACAGCCTTGGCTATTGCTTAGTTTATTATCAAAGTTTATATAGCTCTCCCCAATTATTTAAGATCAAATGACTATTAATGACACATCTAATTTCAATTGATTGAGTCAGAGAATCTAAAGGAAAAATAAAAAATTTTGGCTGTTATCTTTCAGACCCTATTTTTGCACTCCCAAATAAACAATGAGTTGTTCAAAAAAGGGAGTTTAGCTCAGCTGGTTTAGAGCATCTGCCTTACAAGCAGAGGGTCGGCGGTTCGATCCCGTCAACTCCCACTTAAAGAAAGGTTTCAAGAGATTGAAGCCTTTTTTATTTCTCAGCCAAAATTTTTTTAATTAAGTTGTACAGCAGGTAGCCGATATTGCTGGCTATCGTACACAAATAATTCTTCTATAACGTAGGTCCAGTACTTGTATAACGGCGTTTTTGAAAGATAATTATCAACCTCGGCTTTTGTATTGGCATTTAAAGTTATCCAGCAGGTTTGGCTTTCCATGCTTACAGCATACAGGTCTATCACATCTTTGTTGATCAAAAAATTAATATATGTTCGGTGCGCCGGAATAAAATTCATAAACTCCTCATCCATCGTGAATTTTATGATTGCCTGAAATTTTTTCATAATCTACATTTACTGAAATAATAATTACAATTTTCATGCAGTTTCTATTTCGTATGGTAAACTGTCAAAAGCAAGATAAAAACAAACCACAATAATTCAATTAATTTGCAAAAAACAATTTTAGTTTATGAAAACCGTAGGATTATTATTGCTGTCGAACATATTTATGACTTTCGCATGGTATGGCCATCTGAAAGAAAGAGGCATCCCTTTATGGAAAGCAGTGATTGTAAGCTGGGGAATCGCTTTCTTCGAATATTGCCTGATGGTCCCGGCCAACAGATCAGGATTCGCGAATGGCTGGAATGGTTTTCAATTAAAGGTTACACAGGAGATCATCACATTGGTTGTATTTTCTGTTTTTGCGGTATTTTATCTGAACGAACCATTCGAGAAAAAATATTTGGTAAGCTTTTTATTTATCATGGGCGCCGTTTATTTTGCTTTTAAAAAATAATTATGTTACCAACTGCAGTATTTCATGGCATCTTCGTTGCGTCGCACTCTTGTACAGTTGATACAATGATCAGCAATAAAAACTATAAAATTAATTTTGCGATCCTTCCGTTGCTTCCTGCTAAAAAAACTGCATTGCCTTTTTTTGCTTTTTGTACTACATGAAAACTTTCGGTAGAAATTAATTTCCAGTTCAATCCGCCATCGTTCGAAATATCTATACCGCTTGTGCCGCAGGTAATTAATTGTTTTTCGTTGATATAAATAACACAACTGCGGTAACCATGTGGTGCTGTTTGTGGCTTAATGAATGTTTTTCCGAAATTATTCGATAATGCGCAATTACCAGTTGCGTTTGTATCATTTGTAAAATCACCACCAACAATAATCATTTCATTATTATTATTTATTGCAACCGAATTTGCGCCGGTACTTTCTTTTCCCTGAATCATCGGAATAAAGAAATTTTCTTTTTCAGTAAAAAATCTCGACTTCATTCCACCCGAAGCAAAACCGCCGATCAATTTATAATCAGCATCTCTTTTGATAAAAATATTTGTTCCGCTTGATGCAAAAAAAGCTTCACCCGAAAATAACGTCGGCAGTTTTGAAGTATCACCTCTCACAGGATCCATCCATGTTTCGCCCTGATCTACAGTCATTGCAATAAATGGTTTGGTTTTAATCGGATCGCCAATTACCATTCCTGTTTCTTCATCGGCAAAACTCATCGCATCCAAAAACATTCCTTTGGTACTGTCTTCAAAAACTTTATACCAATTCTTTCCGCCGTCTTTTGTTTTTAAAATAACGGCAGGTTCTGCAACAGCCATGATGATGGCAGTGTTGCTGTCGAACGCTTCAATATCCCTGAAATCTCTTTTTTCAAAATCCTTTACAATCAGCCACTGCCAAGTGTTTCCGCCGTCGGTGCTTCTTGCAACAGTGCCGTTGCTGCCGCTTGCCCAGATAATTTTATCGGTCACAACACTTAACCCGCGGATAGAAGTTTTTGTTCCGGATTGTAAAACTTCGATGCTTTGAGAAAAGCTGTTCCTGCAAAATAGCATCAACAAAAAAATAAAAATTGATTTTATACTTTTCATAAAAAGATTAATCGTACAATAAATAAGGTTCAATTTCTTTTTGCCAGTTATTTGGTTTTGTTATTTGCTGAATCGTTTTTAAAAATTCATTGAATGGCAATTCAAATATTTGTTCGCTGTTGGTAATGCCCAATAATTTATCTAAATGTTTTTTCCCGTCAGGATTAACATTGGTTGGATATGGCCGCCATTCGAAATGTTGCGGATATAAACTTTTGATCAGTTTAATAAATAACAAGCCGGTAAATACTGATTGATAGGATGGGATATGTGATAACTCAAATTTCACACAATTACATTTTTCGTTTGGATATTTATTGTGCAGTGCAGTA
>JAGWPQ010000556.1 GCA_028877045.1 Bacteroidota bacterium
CAACCACATCTGCTTTTTTCTCCACCGGCAGATAATTTTTCCCATAACTCATCTACTTCTTCCTGTGTTTCGCAATTCACAAAAAAAGAAACAGCAGGAGTGAAGCTGAATTGCGGACCTCCGTTCAACGCATGAAAATTTTGTCCGTTTAATTGAAACGATGCCGACATTACAGAGCCATCGCGCATGCGGCTTACATTAATAACTTTAGAATTTGTAAAGATGGATGTATAAAAATTCATGGCTTCTTCGACATTGCCGTTGAACCATAAAAATGGTGTTATTGTTTGCATGATTATTTATTTAGGTTGATAACAAAGAAGCACTGTACCACTTTTGAATATGCGTGTGTTTGTAAGATCGAGATCAAGTTTTTCTCTGATGCCTTTGAATATCTGTGTGCCTTTGCCCAGTACAACCGGATCGATCATGAACTGGTATTCATCAATTAATCTTGCTTCTGCAAACTGAGTAAGGATGCTACCGCTACCAAGTATTGTCATATCTTTTCCGGGCGACTGTTTTAGTTTTTTAATTTCTTCAATAATATTATTACTGATCAGTTTTGTATTATTCCATTCAGCTTTTTTAAGTGTTTTAGAGAAAACAATTTTTTCTGCATTATTCATTCCTTCGGCAACTTCGGGCAAACTTTCGATGGCCATTTTTGTTGGCCAAAAACTATACATCATCTCATACGTTACACGTCCAAATAAAAGAATGCCTTCGGATTTAAGATTTTTGGCCGAAAATTCAGCTTCTTCCTCAGCATGACGGTGCCAGCTGATATCTTCATTCGGCCCTTTATAAAAACCATCGAGTGAAATGAAATTAAAGACACCAAGCTTTCTCATACAATATTATTTTTTCGATTTGTTTTTTACTTTGTTTATATTTTCCTGAGCCCTGTATTTTACAATTTTTTTTATTAAACTTATTGGTAATGGTTTATCGTTGGGAAATTGAACCGTGCCTTTTGAAGTTTCAAATTTTGTGAGTTGGCTTTTAAATGCTTCAATGCCCGAAGCCATCGGATAAAGCCCGATATGATTTTTATGCGCTGCAAAATAAAGCAGCATGCCATTCAATTTATAAGCGGGCATGCTGTAACTGATCACTTCCAACGCCAATGGTGCTGCGGTTTTTATCGTTTGACGCAATTGTTCAAGCCGTTCCTGGATTTCTTTGGGGAAAAGTGAAATGTAGTGGTCAACATTTTTTACAGTTGTAAGCATAGTAGCGAATTTAATATCTTAATTAAAGTAAAACTTCTGCCTGATAACCGTTTTGATGAAGCAATTCAATCACTGTTTCGGGTAAAACATTATCTGCTTCAACTCTTAAAATCCTGTCGCAATCGTCCAGATCAAAATTAATTTTACTTTCCGGGAAATGATAATATAATTTTTCGATCAGTATTTTTGATTGAGCGATCTCTTCAACATTTGTTTTAAAAACTTCAACCATTTTATAATTAACTTTTTTGTGTATTCTGCAATTTGTGAAAACTGGTGTAGGATACCAATAAGATTGCAAAAGTAACAAGCGGTGCAAATGACATAGGAACAAATCCATCAACATTAGTTAATCCAATAACTGCCGAAAGCATATCAATTCCTAATGCAACATATACCCATTCTTTAATGCGTTTCGGAAAGAATGGAATAAGTAAAATCAATCCGCCGATAAATTTACCAATGCCTAATTCGTAATGAAACCAAAGCGGCAAGCCGAGATGTTTCATACCTTCTGTTGCTTGCGGGTTGTTTAAAAAAAATATTCCCGGCAGTATAAATAATGCAATTAATCCTGTTGATATCCAGAAAATTATTTTTGTTGATTTCGTGTTCATTGTTGTTAGGTTTAAAATGAATTTATTTTATTGCTGATTAGGAAAATTAAACATCCAGCGAATACCGAATTTGTCTAAACAAACACCCCAGTAACCCCAGAACTGCTGACTCATAGGTGCACATTCTGTTGCAGCTTCTGAAAGTAAATTATATAATCTGTCCGTTTCTTCTTTGCTATCGGGTTCCAGATTAATTGTTGTGTTATTTCCTACAACTAATTTATGTCCCATGCTTTCCAACATATCAGTGCCCATAATTGAAACACCACCTAAAATAGGTAAACAAACGTGCATGATTTTTTTTTTATCTTCTTCCGAAAATGCGGGCATTCCTTCGGGTGCCGGAAAATCTTTATTGCGAATGACGGGGCCAATAAATTCAGTATTAAATACTGATTTGTAAAAATTGAAAGCCTCTTCTGTGTTACCCATAAAGTTCAGGTAAATAGATACTTTAGCCATTTTGTTTAATTTATTAGGTTTTTAAATTTATTTATTGCGAACGATTAATTTATTCTTACCATACATTGCACATCTTTCTCATTCACATACCATTCAACGCAGATGCCATTTGGATCAATGTCGGCATGAGAAAGAATGGTTTCAAATGCTTTTCCTATCGCAGAGATGTTCTGCATAAAGTTTTGAATCAGTATGGAATGATATTTTCCTTTTCGTATAACAAATTTTTCCAGGTTATGTTTACTCAATTCACCAATATTTAATTCTTCGGCTGCTGCTTTGTAGGTGATGATGTTTTTTTCGGGACGAGATAAGCCAAAATATCTTCTTTCATTCGAAAATGGAATTAAGGAATG
>JAGWPQ010000557.1 GCA_028877045.1 Bacteroidota bacterium
GGTTGCAGAAAATTACACGATGGTCTTTACATCAACGAATTAAAAGAACTGGAAAAGAAAGAACATAATTTTTTCTTTCATCCTGTTTTTTCAAGAGAACACGAAGTTGGCGAAGGCATGTACACCGGTTATGTACACAGTGTTTACGAAAAATTAATTGCTGAGGAAAAAGATCCTGCTAAATTTTATTTATGCGGATGGAAAAATATGATCGATGAAGCCAAAGAAAAAATCCTGGCGATGGGTTACGATAAAAAAGATATTCATTTGGAATTGTACGGATAGAAGTTCATGGTTCATAGGTGATAGTTCATTGCATTTCAAACTATGAACCATCACCCATGACCTATCCACTACATCACTGCTTCAAGCACCAAGTCTTTTACTTTGCTCAATAAAATTCTTTCCTGCAACATACTGTCGCGGTAACGGATGGTAACCGTGTTATCTTCTTTTGTTTGATGATCGATGGTCACGCAAAACGGTGTGCCTATTGCATCCTGGCGACGGTAACGTTTTCCGATGGCATCCTTCTCTTCATAAAAACATTTGAAGTAAGGTTTGCATTCGTTCATCAATTCGCGTGCAATTTCCGGCAAGCCATCTTTCTTCGTTAACGGAAGAATGGCTAATTTATTGGGTGCAATTTTTTCAGGAATATGCAACACCACACGGCTATCGGTTGTGCCATCTTCTTTATTGATTGTTTCTTCGTGATAAGCATTTGAAAGGATCAATAAAAACATCCTGTCCAAACCAATAGAAGTTTCTACAACATACGGAATGTAGTTGCCATAAGGCTTTCCGGTTGCTTCATCAATATCAGCATCGAAGTATTGCATTTTCTTTTTGCTGTACACCTGATGTTGTGTTAGATCAAAATCACTTCTGCTGTGAATACCTTCTACTTCTTTAAAACCAATCGGAAATTCAAATTCAATATCGCAGGCTTCTTTGGCGTAATGCGCTAATTTAATATGATCGTGATATCGATATTTCGAAGGATCAATTCCCAAACTTAAATGCCATTGCAAACGTGCTTCTTTCCAGTATTTATACCAATCACCTTCGGTGCCGGGGCGAACAAAGAATTGCATTTCCATTTGTTCAAACTCCCTCATCCTGAAAATAAATTGCCTTGCAACAATTTCATTTCTGAAAGCCTTACCTGTTTGTGCAATGCCAAAAGGAATTTTCATCCTCGCCGTTTTTTGCACGTTAAGAAAGTTTACAAAAATTCCCTGTGCAGTTTCGGGGCGCAAATAAATTGTATCAGCTTCATCAGTTACAGAACCCAATTTTGTATCGAACATTAAATTAAACTGGCGAATATCAGTCCAGTTGCAGGTTCCGCTGACAGCACATTTTATTTTATTGTCTTCAATTAATTTTTTCAATCCTGCATAATCATCTTTGGCAAGCAATGCATCCATATGTTGCAAAATTTCTCTTGCCTTTTGCTCTTCACCTTTTGTTTCTAATTCATCTGCAAAGCCTTCAATCAAATGATCAACACGATAACGTTTTTTACTGTCTTTATTATCAATCATCGGGTCGCTGAAATTATCAACGTGGCCGCTTGCTTTCCAAGTTGTAGGATGCATAAAAATAGCAGCATCAATACCCACAATATTTTCGTGCAACTGCGTCATGCTCTTCCACCAGTAATCGCGGATATTTTTTTTCAGCTCACTTCCGTTCGGGCCGTAATCGTACACCGCACTTAATCCATCATAAATTTCACTGCTCTGAAAAACAAAGCCATACTCTTTGGCATGCGAAATAATTGCCTGAAAATTGTTGTCTTGTTGTGTGCTCATAAGGCTGCAAATATAAGCCCGAACACGGATTTAGAGAGATGGAAAATTATTTTTTATGTAGCCAGCAGCAGAATATTAATTGGGCTCCTGTTGCGTCGCACTCTTGTACGCCTGAAACATTGTTGAACTTTTTAAATTATTCTTTCAGCATTTTCTTTCGCTTCGCATACAAATAAAAACTTTCAACCTTTGTTCTTGCCCACGGTGTTTTGCGCAAAAATTTTAAACTCGATTTTATTGAAGGATTACTCGTAAAACAATTAATATTTATTTGCTGCCCTAATTCTTCCCAACCAATTGATTCAACCAAATCTGTTATAATTTTTTCGAGCGTCAATCCATGTAAAGGATTATTTTTTTGAGAAGTATCTTCCATTTTTTTGTTTTAAAATTATTCTTCCACATAAACTCTCTTTACACGTTGGCTAACACTTGTCATCACTTCATACGAAATGGTATCAATACTTTCAGCAACCTGCTGCATAGGTAAATTCTTACCAAATATTTCTACCACATCTCCTTCTTTTACATTTTCAATATCGGTAACATCAATCATTGTCATGTCCATGCAAACATTGCCAACCACATTTGCCAGTTGTCCGTTTACAAAAATTTTCCCAACACCGTTACTTAATCTTCGACTGAAACCATCGGCATAACCAATTCTTACAACAGCAATTAAACTATCAAGGCTTACTTTTCCTTTTCGGTTATAGCCAATTGTATCGCCTGCTTTTACTTTTCTTATTTGCGCAATGGTAGATTTTAAAACAGCAACTGTTTCTAAGTTTAAAATATTTTCATCGGCACTGTCAACGCCGTACAACCCAATGCCCAGGCGCACCATATCGAATTGCAAATCCGGATGGCGAAAAATTCCGGCCGAGTTTGCAATATGTTTGATAAATGAATAACCGATATTTTTTTCAATGAGTTTACAAGCTTCTTTAAATAAATTCGATTGATGTTTTGTAAAATCATCATGCTGCGCTTCTTCACTTGCTACCAAATGGCTGAACACAGATTTTACAACCATCGCGTGCTGATTTTTTAATTGCAAACCCAATTCATTTATTTCATCAGTTTCAAAACCCAAACGATTCATTCCTGTGTTCAATTTAATATGAACCGGGAATTTTGCAACAGCCTGTTGCTGTAAATATTGATGAAACAAATTAAAAATATGGAAGGAATAGATTTCCGGTTCGAGCGAATATTCGATCAATGCATCAAAACTTTCTTCATCAGCA
>JAGWPQ010000558.1 GCA_028877045.1 Bacteroidota bacterium
GTAACGAGCTTTTGTATTTCATAGCATCGCCTGTTGCATCGCACACTTCAACAGTTTATTTTCAATCAACAAAAAAATATTTTATTTAATCACGCCATACAAGCTTCCACCCTTTTCAAAAAGCCTGTCAACTTTTTTTTCTGTTGCAGCATCTAATTCAACAGGCGGCGCATGATGTGGTTTTATTCTGGCATCAATTATCAATGGTCCATTGCAACCCCAATGTTTATTGATCACAAATTCATCAACTCCATAAATATCATGCGACGGATTACAACGAGTAAATGTTGTCCAAACAAAATTTCTGATATTGGCAGCAGCGAATGTTGCATCATCGCAAATAACGATCAGAGAACAAGTCGTGAGTCGTGAGCCGTGAGTCGTGAGTTGCTCATTTAACGAAGCAATTTCTTTCTTCGCAGCATCATAAGTTGAAAAAGCATTCGTCTGTAATGCAAGCACACCGGGCATTGCAAGCTGCGGATTATCGAAACCATTTAATTCTTTTAATGCTTGCGGAATATCTTTGCATAATTCTCTTTTCTCATCACCATACGCAGCAAACACAACTTTACTGCCGCTGTTCAATCCTGTTCCCGAATAATCTAAAGTATCGATGGTCGTGTTGGTATAAAAGTGGACATCATATCTGAAATCAATCCTTTCAAAAATAAATTGCAAATATTCGCTCACATTATTTGTGCTGAGTTGCTTGGAACCATCGGCAGTAATAAATAAAAATTTAGCCAAACTTAATTGCCCTGTTCCCAAAATATGATTGGCAATCGTTAATAATTCGGCAGGCCTTTTTGTTGGCGAATAAGGTGTGTAACGTTCGCTGCCTATTGCCAACAAAAGCGGATGCACACCCGCTGCATCAACAGCATGAACTTCTTTTAATCCCGGAATTTCTTTTTCAATTGCTTTGCCTGTTAGTTCATGAATTAATTTTCCGAAACTGGTATCTTCCTGTGGCGGCCTGCCAACAACGGTAAACGGCCATATAGCATTATTCTTTGCATATACTTTGTGCACTTTCATTACAGGAAAATCATGTTGCAAAGAATAATAACCCAGATGATCGCCAAAAGGTCCTTCGGGTTTTATTTCGTTAGGAAAAATTTCTCCGGTAATTACAAAATCCGCATCAGAACTGATGCAAAAATCATCTTCATAAAAATATCTGAACCTTCTTCCACCCAGCACGCCTGCAAAAGTTATTTCGCTAACGCCTTCTGGCAATGGCATCACTGCTGCCAATGAATGCGATGGTGGCCCACCAACAAAGCAACTTACTTTTAACGGCAGATTTTTTTTATTTGCTTTTGTTTGATGAATACCAATGCCGCGATGCAATTGATAGTGCAATCCAATTTCTTTATTCAACACATAATCATTCCCGTTCAGTTGCACACGATACATGCCCAGATTGCTTTTCATGATGCCGGGCGCATCCACATCTTCGGTATAAACCTGCGGCAATGTTACAAATGCACCGCCATCATTTTTCCAATGATGAATTAAAGGAAGCTCATCAATTTTTATTTGTTGATGAAGGATTGGTTTTGATGATGGATTTTTTAAAGGCAATGCTTTTAATGCAGCCAAGGCAGTTTTAAAATTTTGCAAAGGATGTTTAAGTGCTTTGATCGGATCATCTTTCAATTCAATTAATTGCTGCACCAATTTAAAAGTATCGCGAAATAAAAATTTACTTCTTTCAACCGTTCCAAAAATATTTGATGCAGCCCTGAACTTTGTACCTTTCACATTTTCAAATAATAATGCCGGTCCGCCGGCTTCATACACACGCAAATGAATGGAAGCCATTTCCAGGTATGGATCAACTTCTTCTTTAATGCGGATCAACTGACCATGATTCTCTAAATCAATCAAACAACTTTCCAATGAAGGATAATTCATATTGATATTATTAATTCAATTCACAAAATAGTAAACGTTTAACTGACTAAATCAGAATTTCTGAAAGAAAAAAAGATTTAATTTCATCGCCACAAAATTAGCCTTATGAAAAAATGGATCACACTTTTGGCAACAATCTGCTCGTTTCATTTATTTGCACAACAAGATATTAAATTAGAAGAAGCAAAATTTAAAACAGGAGATAATAGTAACTGGAAAGAATTATCGTTTGATGATTCGCAGTGGGGAAATATTAAAAGCAGCGCCAACTGGGAGTTTCAGAGCTATCCTGATTATAATGGCTATGCCTGGTATCGTTTTCATTTCAAACTTCCATCATCGATAAAAGATAAATCTTTATGGAAAGATTCTCTGCGTATTGCTTTAGGTAAAATAGACGACGATGATGAAGCCTATTTAAATGGCATATTGATCGGCAAAACACAAGGCTGGAATATTTTCAGGGAATATCATATCGCTGCAAACAATCCTGCCATTCTATGGGATGCTGACAATGTTATTGCAATCCGGGTACTTGACACCGGCGGCGGCGGCGGAATGTATGGCAAAGATCAGCACATCAGTATGATGGATATTATTGATGGCATCAGCATGAAACTGCAATTCAATGCAACCGAAGCTGCCATTGTTATTCATAACAGTGTTTCAAAAAAAATTGAAGGAAAATTAATTGTATCTGTAACAGATCCGGAAACAAATAAAGTTTTCGAAAATGTTATTAAACAAGTATCTGTTAAGGCGGGAGAAAATTTTTTATTAAAAACAGCGAATGATGTTTCAAAGAAATTATTGATAACTGCCAATTTTGAAGAGTCTCTTACGCATAAAACTATTCATATCAGCCAATCAACACCTTATATTTTAACACCTGCACCATCGGCATTTCCAAAAATAAATGGTGCCACTGTTTTTGGTGTAAGGCCCGGCTCTCCTGTTTTATATAAAATTGCGGCTACAGGCGAAAAACCTTTACAATATGCAGTAGAAAATTTACCCGAAGGTTTAAAAGTTGATGCTGCAACCGGTATCATCGCAGGCACAATTAAATTGCCCGGCACTTATACCATGAAATTGAAAGTAAAAAATCCGAAAGGCATAGCTGCGCGAACTTTTAAAATTAAAGTGGGAGATGTTTTAGCATTAACACCTCCCATGGGCTGGAATAGCTGGAATTGCTGGGGCTTGAGCGTAAGTACCGAAAAAGTTGAATCGAGTGCAAAAGCTTTAATTGATAAAGGTTTGATCAATCACGGATGGAGTTTTATAAATATTGATGACGGATGGGAAGAACCTACCAGAGATGCTGATGGCAATGTTATTTCGAACAGCAAATTCCCCGATATGAAAGTATTAAGCGATTGGCTGCACAACAACGGATTAAAATTTGGTATTTATTCTTCACCCGGCCCAAAAACATGCGGCGGTTATTTAGGTTCGTATCAACACGAAATAAACGATGCTACAACTTATGCCAAATGGGGTATTGATTATTTAAAATACGATTGGTGCAGTTACGAAAATATTGCCGGAAAAGATACATCGCTGGCAACATATCAAAAACCTTATGCTATTATGCGTGATGCGTTGCTGAAACAAAACAGGGATATTGTTTTCAGCTTATGCCAGTATGGAATGAAAAATGTTTGGGAATGGGGCGACAAAGTAAATGGCAATTGCTGGCGAACAACAGGTGACATTGAAGATACCTGGGAAAGTTTAAAAAGCATTGGCTTTTCACAAACGGTTCAACACAAATATACCAAACCCGGCAGATGGAGTGACCCTGATATGTTGATCGTTGGCCAGGTTGGATGGGGCGAAAACCTGCACCCCACAAGGCTTACGCCCGATGAACAATATACGCACATAAGTTTATGGAGTTTATTGTCGGCTCCTTTGCTGATTGGTTGCGACATCAGTAAACTCGACGATTTTACTTTAAATCTTTTGAGCAATGATGAAGTGATCGCAGTTAATCAGGATGCATTGGGCAAAGAAGCAAAACAAATTTTAAACAAAGGTTCTTATCAGGTTTGGATAAAAGAATTGGAAGATGGTTCGCATGCAGTAGGCATATTTAATTTGTCGGATAATTATCAAACCATTCAAATCAATTGGAATGATATTGATCTGAAAAAAGCAAATGCAAAAAAAGTGCGTGATCTGTGGCGACAAAAAGATCTGGGCATTTATAAAAATTTATTTGGCACTAAAGTGGCACCGCATGGAGTAACTTTAATCAAAGTGATCGATTAGATAAATTATTGCGAAATATTTTTTTGTTACCGGCGTTCGGTACAAGTGGCATCGCCTGTTGCCACGCTCGGTTCAAGGTTCCACTTTCATGGCAGCAATGCGTTGCAGCCTGTACTGAGCTTGGCGAAGTATTGCACACTTCAATATTCCGATTTTTTTTGAACAAGCAGTAACTAACAATATTTCAAATGATATTACATTTGCTGCATGACAAAACTAAGTGTCAACATAAATAAGTTTGCTACACTACGCAATTCACGTGGCGGCAATAACCCCGATGTAATTAAAGTTGCCATTGATGCACAACGTTTCGGCGCAGATGGAATTACGGTTCATCCACGGCCCGATGAACGGCATATCCGTTACAACGATGTTCGCGAAATAAAAAAAATAATCACCACCGAATTTAATATCGAAGGCAATTGTACCGAACAAAAATTTGTTGATCTGGTATTAGAAACAAAACCGCATCAGGTAACACTCGTGCCCGATGCACTTGGGCAATTAACCAGCGATCATGGCTGGAACACCATTTTGCATAAAGATTATTTGATCAACATTATTTCAGTTTTTAAAAATGCAGGCATTCGTGTTTCGTTATTTGTTGATCCTGTTATTGAAATGATTGAAACCGCTGCACTAACCGGTACCGACAGAATTGAATTATATACCGAAGGTTATGCAAAAGAATTTATCATCAACAAAGAAAAAGCAATAACAGCTTATATTTCAGCCGCAACTAAAGCAAAAGAATTAGGCTTAGGTTTAAATGCAGGTCATGACCTCGATCTTCAAAACTTAAAATACTTTTCTCAAAATATTCCGTGGTTGGATGAAGTTAGTATTGGTCATGCATTGGTTTGCGATGCTATTTATCTGGGTTTTGAAAATACTATACAGATGTATAAACGCCAATTACAATAATCATTTTCATTTCCGCTCATATAACATTTTTGTCACTCATCACAAATCATTTTATTATCACTTTTCATTGTATTAGCTTGTTGACAAATCTAACAACATGAAAAAAATATTCTTTGCAATTGCAATTGCAACTTGCATTTCATCATTTGCACAGTGGCCGTTAACAACAACACCAAGCGGCGGAAATAAAAAAGCAACTGTTGGTGAACGCATCGGTATCACTGATGTAACGATACATTACGACAGACCCGGTGTTAAAGGAAGAGAAGGAAAAATTTGGGGACAACTAGTGCCGGTTGGTTTTGTCGATCAGGGATTCGGCAGCAGTAAAGCTGCACCATGGCGTGCCGGTGCAAATGAATGTACCACAATTGAATTTTCAACCGATGTAAAGATCGAAGGCAAAGATTTGCCTGCCGGTAAATACGGATTTTTTATTGCTTACGATCCAAATGAAAGCACATTGATCTTTTCAAAAAACTCTAACAACTGGGGAAGTTTTTATTATGATGAAAAAGATGATGTATTGCGTGTAAAAATTAAACCTGTTGCAACTGATAAAAGTGTTGAATGGTTAAAATATGAATTCGAAAATCAAACGGCTAATTCTGCTGTGGTTGATCTGCTCTGGGAAAAATTGTCTTTTCCATTTAAAGTTGAAGTTGATCTGAATAAAACACAGGTTGAATCTTTCCGTAATGAATTAAGAACCGATAAAGGATTCTTCTGGTTAGGATGGCAAACAGCAGCTCAATGGTGCGTTGATCATAATACCAATCTGGATGAAGCATTGCTTTGGGCCGATACTGCAACCAATCCGAATATTTTAGGCGAAAGAAATTTTACATCTCTTTCAACCAAAGCTTTAGTACTGGCAAAATTGGGCAGAACAAAAGAATCGGATGAAATAATGAAAGATGCGATGACTTTTGGTAACATGATACAAATTCATCAGTATGCACGGGCATTACTGCAACAAAAAAGAGCAAAAGATGCGTTTGATATTTTTAAATTAAATGCCGAAAAAAATCCAAATCAATTCACCACACTATTTGGTTTGGCAAGAGGGTACTCGGGTTTGGGTGATTATAAAAAAGCATTAGAGTATGCGCAAAAGGCTTTGCCGCTATCGGATGGAATGAATAAATCAAATGTCGAAAAATCAATTGCTTTATTAAAAGAAGGTAAAGACATTAATTAATAAAAAGCCTATTCACTCTTATGCCTGCAAATGCTTCATAAAAAAAAGTATCTTGCAGGCATAATTATTTTATGGCAACGATCAAACCTTTAGTTGGAATTATCATGGGCAGCGACAGCGATCTTCCTGTAATGCAGGCCGCTGCTGATATTTTAAAGCAATTCAATATTGCTTTCGAATTAACCATTGTATCAGCACACCGTACCCCGCAGCGAATGATGGAATATGCCGATATCGCAAAAGAGCGTGGATTAAAAGTAATTATTGCTGGCGCCGGTGGTGCGGCACACCTGCCCGGAATGGTTGCCAGCATTACAACTTTACCTGTTATCGGTGTTCCAATAAAATCGAGCAATTCTATTGATGGTTGGGATTCTGTTTTAAGTATTCTTCAAATGCCCAACGGAATACCTGTTGCAACTGTTGCATTGAATGCTGCAAAGAATGCTGGCATATTAGCCGCTGAAATTATCGGTACACATGATGAAATTATTGCTGCAACATTGCAGAAACATAAAAAACAATTACAATCAGAAGTTTTGGGCAAAGCCAATAAATTAAAAGAAGACTGGACGAATGAGTTTGATCAGTAATTGCTGCTTTGATCAGTAATTATATTTTCTTCAACAGGGATGTTTATCCTTATTAAACATCCGTTTTCGGGTGACGAAAGTATTTCAAATTTTCCTGCAAATATTTCTACGCGTCGTTTCATGTTTGCAAAACCAATACCATCGATGTGAGCATTCATATCAAATCCAATTCCGTTATCCATAATAATCATTCTGAGTTTCGAATCAACTATTTTCAAATCAATATCAATTACTGTAGCATTGGCATACTTATAAATATTGTTTAACTGCTCCTGTAAAATTCTGTACAGATTTAATTGCAGTTGAGGGCTTATATTATATTTTGTCTCATCAATTTCCACCCTTAGTGTGGCCTTTGTATGTTTCGAGAAATGATAGGTATGAATTAATTTTTTAAACGATTCTTCCAAATTTGCTACGCTGTAAAATACAGGTGCAAGGCGATGCGAAAGGTTACGAAGGTCGGCAATGGCAGTGCCAATCAATTTTTTACTTTCGTCTAATTTTTCAATCCCCACAGGTGTTAATTCTTTATTTAATATACCTAAACCCATTTGCGCTGCTACTAATATCTGACAAACATTGTCGTGTAATTCGCCGCCGATCTCGTATCGTTCATCTTCCTGTGTTTTAATAATAGCTTTCGAAATTTTATTGTCATATTGTTTTCTTTCGGTAATATCTAATACCTGAATGATATAGCCAATATTCTTTGATATATTATCCGGGATTGGTGTAATAGTTAATTCAAGATATCCAATACCTTTTCTTGAAGTTTTATATTGAACCTTGCTAAAATCAAGTTCAATTTCGTGTTTTACGTCAAAACCTTTTTCAAGTTTTTCCCATACATCTTTATACTGATAATTAGGATCGTTTTTAATATTATAAACATTAATTAA
This sequence comes from Bacteroidota bacterium, assembly GCA_028877045.1. GTDB lineage: Bacteria > Bacteroidota > Bacteroidia > Chitinophagales > Chitinophagaceae > CAIQDX01. Next base: position 7,821 of record JAGWPQ010000558.1, read on the forward strand.
TGCATCAGCATCTGTCCCGAATATCTCGCTTACTTTATGATTTGCTTTTATCAGGAACCCTTCTTTGTCAAAAACCTCTTTGCCAATCGGAGAGTTTTCAAATATGGTCTTAAGCATCTGTTCATTTTCGCTTAAAATTTCCTCCATCTTTTTACGTTCGGTAATATCGGTTTGGATACCATCCCAAACTACTTTTCCATCATTTAATTTTCTTGGAGTAGAGCGAACATGTAGCCATCTTAATTCTCCTGCTGCATTATAACAACGTATCTCGACATTATATTCAGACATATTGCGAAAAGCTGTTTCTTCTGCATCGACTACTTTTTGTTTGTCCTCTTCATAAACCAGATTATACAAAATCGAAGAATCTTGCATTATTTCTTCAGCAGTTATACCAAGAAGTCGTTCTATACTTTTACTAACAAAAGTAAATTTGCTTTCACCATCTTCATCACGCAATATCTGATACATTATACTATCAGGCAAATTATTGCTTAGTGTTTCTATCTGAATAGATTTTTCTTTAATTAATTCTTCCGATAGTTTACGCTCTGTAATATCTGTTGCCAATCCTTCAATCAAAATCTCATCATCAACATTTTGTCCGCCAATAGAACGATCATAAAACCAGTGCCAGTTACCATTTGCATCTTTAATCCGGTATTCAACATCAAAATATCTTTCATTTTGAAATGACTGAAGAGTTTTACTAACTGTTTCCTGATCGTCAGGATGAATGGATTCATTCCATAACATCGGATGTTCGTACAAATATTTTACCGAATATCCCAGCACTTCTTCAACACGAGCCGAATAATAAATACCGCCACGTTTATTTGAAAAAGTGTAAACGATATCGGGTGCATTTTCTACCAGCCGGCGATAACGGTTTTCGCTTTTGATCAACGATTCTTCGGCTTTCTTTCTTTGGGTAATATCCGTTAAGGAAGTTACCCTAACTTTTCTTCCTTTATAAAACATCATTCTGCCCTGAAGCAAGCATGGGAAAGTTGTACCATCTTTTCTTAATGCTGTAGCTTCGTATGGTTCCTGATATCCGGCAAGCATATTATTCATTACCATTTCCCGGTCTTCCGGAACAATCCATTCTGTCCCGTAGCGCCCGATAGCTTCTTCGTTTGTATATCCAAAAGTTTTTTCTGCAGTTTGATTTTGTTCAATACAAATTCCTTTTTCAGAAAAGAAAATAGATTCGAATGTTGCATCGCTCAAGCCTTTATATTTTTCTCTGCTTTCTTCAATTTCTTCTTCGGCATTTTTTCTTTTTGTAATATCAAATTGGATAGTAAGATACTGGTACGGTTTGTTATCAGCATCTAAAAAAGGAATGATGGTAGCATCTGTCCAATAAAATGTTCCACCTTTTGTTTTATTCTTGAATTCGCCTCTCCATATTTTCCCTGAAGAAATTGTTTTAACCAGATCACCATAAAATTCCTGTGGATGAAAGCCTGAATATAAAATATCATGTGTATTACCTACCAATTCCTCTTTGCTGTATCCCGAAATATTACAGAAGGCATTATTAACTGACCGGATGATACCATTTTCATCAGTTATAGCAGTAATGGCCGATTGATCTAATGCAAATTTATAATCTTCAAGCAATTTATTTTTTTCCTGAAGTTCAATCCTTGATTTAATCCGTACATCAAGCATTTCATTAAACTCTTTTGCTAAGATTGCAGCTTCGTCGGTTCCGGTAATTTTGGTTCGGGCCTTTGTATTTCCTGCAGCAACTTGGTTAATGGTACTCTGAATGTCATAAAGCCGTTTGGTAAAACGTGTACCAACAATCCATGCAAGCAATGATCCAATGAAAATTGCGGCAAGAGTATAGAGGATACCATCAACTATAATTTCATCAAGTTTAGTATAATTAAAAATACTTCCAGCAAGATAAGCTCTTTGCAAATTACATCCAGATAATTTCGCATGAGAAAAATTTGTTAGATGGGTAATTGCTGCCTCAAGATTAGCA
>JAGWPQ010000559.1 GCA_028877045.1 Bacteroidota bacterium
ATTTCTTTTTTCTTTTTATGGATCGTTAAAACAGGTTCTGCTAATTTACGATAAGCCCTCACAAACGAACTGGCAGTATATTGCATTTTACTGGTTGGCACTGCATATCCGCAATTCCATGTTTCATTTATTTGTGAAGATCTATTTGCTGTGATTTTTTTTCTGATAAAATATATCAATCCAATTAAAACAATAAATGCAGCAGCATAAATACCGATCGCCGAAATGGTATCAACTACAGAAAGATTTACCGCAGCATCATTCATTTGAATCGAATACAAAGCAATAACGTTGGAAAGCGCTTTAATAAAATATTGCGGCAACAATCCAATTGTTATCATCAAAACAACAATGGCATACATTACCGTTAATTTACCATTATCTGATTCTTCCGCCGTGTCAGCAAAAACCTCACGTGGCGATCCCAGAAAAACAGTACCGAAAGCTTTTGTAAAACATAATATGGCAAGTCCGCCAATTAATGCCAATCCAAACAAACCACCAACAATCGACGACATCAGCATTTTATCGGAGCCATGTAATCCCGAAAACATTCCGTTATAAGTTAAAAACTCAGAAACAAATCCATTGAATGGAGGCAGCCCGCAAATGGCAAGCGAAGCGATCAAAAATAAAAATGCTGTTTGCGGCATTCTTTTATTTAATCCACCCAAACTTTCAATATTTAAAGTGTGTGTGGATTGATAAACATTGCCTGCACTATAAAATAAAAGTGATTTGAAAAGTGAATGATTCAACGTATGCATTAATGCACCTGCAAATCCAAGCATGGTCAATAATTGATTTTGTTTGCCAATGCCAATGCATCCCAGACCAATGCCGATACCAATGATGCCGATATTTTCAATGCTGTGATAGGCCAATAATCTTTTCAGGTTATGCTGAATGATAGCAAGCATTACGCCATAAACACCTGAGACAAGTGAAATAAAAAATATCAAATAACCTAATAAAAGATAATCTGTTTTTATCAATAAGATCATTCTTAAAATTCCGTAGATGCCTATTTTAATGATCACACCCGACATCACTCCCGATATATGCGACGGTGCTACCGGATGCGCATAAGGCAACCATGTATGAAATGGTACAAAGCCTGCCTTGATTGCAAAACCAATGAAAAAACAAAGAAATAAAGCAACTCCTGTAAGTAATGAATTTGATGAAGAAAAAAGAGTGATCGCAGTAAAATCGTATGAATTCATTCGCATGGCAACCCAAATAAAACCAAGTGTTAAAAACATGATGCAAACATGCGCCTGGATCAGAAAATTAATTCCTGCATTTACAGTTTCTCTTTTATTGTGTTCGAATATGATCAATAAAAAAGAAGATAAAGCCATCACTTCCCATGCAATTAAAAATGCAATTGTATTTTGCAACGAACAGATAGCTAGTAATGCTGCGTGCACTAAAATATAACTGATGCAATGCAGCGACAGGTTTATTTTTTGTGATCGATAGGCTTTCATATAATGCAAGCCATACACGGCGCCGGTAATGAAAGTAAAATTGATGATCAAAATAAACCAACCCGATAAAGCATCAATGCGTACCGGAATTTTACCTGTAACCAAAGAGCCCCGAAATAAATATTCAATATTTTCTCCTGTCAATGCCCTCACAGCAAACACAGTGCTTAATCCAGCAATGATAATCACAGCAGCAACAGTTATCATTCCCTTCCATTTAACTTCCGCAAACGGAATAATTAAAATGGTTAAAAGAATAATTAATATAAACGCTGTAATCATTTCCATCAGATAACATTAAAGATCGTTCCTATAAAAACCAGAATAATAAAAAATATACCGTATAAAATATACATCTGTATTTTGCCATTTTGAATGAATTGAAAATAATTCATCGAGAAGACAAGTCTGTCAATCACCTTATCAAAAAACTTTATCACAAAAAAATCTTTATAATGCGATGAATGTTTTCTTGTTGAGGGGAATATATCATTCACCAATATCTCTTTGTATTTTTTCTTCTCCAGTAAAATAAAGTTCAGAAGTTTACCCAACGATTTTGAAAATGATTTACCGGTGTATTGCATATTTGATGCAGGAGCAACATAACCGCATCCCCATGTTGAATTAATTGCAACCGGATGTTTTGCAGTAATGCTTTTGCGTATAAAATAAATTACAACAGGAATGATAATAAACAACATCGCATACTTTCCAATGGCAGCAATACTTTCAAGCAATGATGCAGAGATCATCATTCCATATGACGAAGCCAATGGAAAAGATTTGATAACAATTTCATTTGCTGCCAAAACATAGAATTGCGGAAATAATCCGATAGAGATCATGATCAGTAAAATAAAATATTGCGGCAACCGCATACCCAATGCCACTTCTTTGGGTTCCTGATGCAATTGTGTTCGCGGATTGCCCAAAAACATTGTTCCGAAATTTTTTGTAAACGCAAGCATCGAAATCCCGCCTATCAATGCCAGTCCGGCAAGAGAAAAAAGCATCAGCGTTATATAAATTATTCCAACCGATTTAATGCCATGCAAAATGCCGCTGTATAAAATAAATTCGGAAACAAATCCATTAAAAGGTGGCAATCCACCGATGGCCATCGCTGCAATTAAAAAAAGAAAAGCCGTTTGCGGCATGGTTTTTATCAATCC
>JAGWPQ010000560.1 GCA_028877045.1 Bacteroidota bacterium
CCCATTCCGGCGTACAAAAAAAATCCAACGATACCAGAATTTAAAATTGTTGAAACAAGAGATACCACTGCAACTTTTATCAAAGACAGTTTACCAAAACATAAACAGGTTGTGCTAATTTATTTTAGTCCGGATTGCAGTCATTGCCAATACCAGGCAACCGAGATCGTAAAAAATATGGACAAGTTCAAGCATGCATTTTTTGTTTGGATCAATTATCATCATAGTTTAAAAATGCTTAAAGAATTTTCCGAAAAATATAAATTGAACCAATTCAGCAATGTTGTTGTGGGCAAAGAAACTTCGTATAAAACAGCCGTGTTTTATCAAATCGAGTTCACACCTTTTATTGCTATTTATAATTCTAAAGGGATTTTCAAAAAAGAATTTCGTACAGGTGCCAAGCCCGAAGAATTGATAGAAGCTTTAAAATAAATTTTTGATTTAACTTAAAGTATCGGCATTTGCATATGAACTTGCTGTAATTTTGCCGCGCAAATCATTTAATCAAAATATAAATTTTATTTCCGTATGAAAATTACAGTAGTGGGTGCAGGTGCCGTTGGAGCTACAACAGCAGACAATATTGCCCGTAAAGAATTAGCAAGTGAATTAGTTATATTAGACATTAAAGAAGGCTTTGCGGAAGGCAAAGCACAAGACATTCAGCAAACTGCTGCATTGCTGGGTTTTGATACAAGAATAACAGGTACAACTGGTGATTATTCTAAAACTGCCGGAAGTTCTGTGGTGGTAATTACTTCAGGTATTCCTCGTAAACCCGGAATGACCCGTGAAGAACTGATCGGTACCAATGCCGGAATTGTAAAAGGTGTTGCCGAAAATATTTTGAAACATTCTCCCGAAGCCATCATTGTGGTTATCTCGAATCCGATGGATACCATGACCTATTTAGCATTGCAATCAACAGGATTACCTAAAAACAGGATCATTGGAATGGGTGGCACATTAGACAGTGCTCGTTTTAAATATCAATTGAGTCAAACATTAGGATGTAGTGCCGGTGATCTGAATGCAGTCGTTGTTGGCGGACATGGCGATACAACAATGATCCCGTTGATCCGCATGGCAACATGGAACAGTGTTCCGGTAACTAATTTCTTATCGAAAGAACAACAGGATAAAATTGTTGCCGATACAATGGTTGGTGGTGCTACACTCACAAAATTATTAGGAACATCAGCATGGTATGCACCGGGTGCTGCAGGAGCTGCAGTTGTTGAAGCTATAGTTCGTGATGAGAAAAAATTATTTACTGCCTGTGTTTATCTGGATGGCGAATACGGACAAAAAGATATTTGTATGGGTGTGCCTGTTGTTGTTGGAAAGAATGGCTGGGAAAAGATCGTTGAATTTAATTTGAATGACGAAGAAAAAGCCGCTTTCTCAAAAAGCGCAGATGCCGTAAGAAATATGAATGAAGTGCTGAAAAGCTTATAAAAATTTTTGCTTTATTTTTTAAAACCTCAACATTTTTGTTGAGGTTTTTTATTGCAATAAAATGAAAAGAATAATTGTAACATAATTCTTTTTTAAACGTATAATTAGCTATCTCGCTGCAAGTTCGCAACCTTTTATCACGAATTTTCACCGTTCAATATAAAAACATGTACTATGTAAAACAAAGTACTTGACATTTGTTGAATAATTGAAACAATATGAACCTTAAACTAACATTTATCATTGCAGGAATCCTGGTAGCATCTTTGAGTTCTTCTGCTCAAACTACTTCAAAATCAATTATTTCCGGATTTGTCAACGAATCAAACAACAAGACATTGGCAAACGTAACCGTATCGTTGTTGAAAGCAACCGACAGCAGTTTAGTAAAAGCAGCTTTATCTGCTGATGATGGCAGTTTTGAGATTGCCGCAGCAAATTCGGGCAAGTTTTTATTGAGCTATGAAAGTTTGGGATTTGAAAAAAATTACTCATCTGTTTTTGAAGTCTCAGCCGGAAAGAATTATAAGGCTAGAACTGTTACATTAAAACAGGCTACAAAAAGATTACAGGATGTTACCGTTACATCTAAAAAACCTATGATTGAAATTAAGGCCGACAAAACAATCTTTAATGTTGAAGGCAGTATCAATGCAACAGGAAGCAATGCGTTGGAATTACTGCAAAAAAGTCCGGGCATACAGGTTGATAACAATGATAACATCAGCATGAAAGGAAAAACAGGGACCAAAATTTATATTGATGGAAAACCAACTCAACTCGATTCAAAAAATTTAGCCGAATATTTAAAAGGTATTAACAGCAACGATATTGAGTCAATTGAAATGATCAGCAACCCGAGTGCAAAATATGATGCAAGCGGTAATGCGGGCATCATCAATATTAAACTCAAAAAAAATAAAAAATACGGCACCAATGGAAGTGTTACTGCCGGCATAGTTCAGGGTGTTACTCCCAAAGGCAATGCTTCCGTTAATTTAAATTACAGAAATAAAAAAGTAAATCTTTTCAGTAATGTAAGTAGTAGTATGGGCGAATATGAAAACACACAAAATTTATACAGAATTCAAAGCGATACTTTATTCAATCAGAAAACTATACAAAACAATGAAGAGAAAAATGTAAATATAAAAGCAGGCGCCGATTTTTTCATCAATAGCAAAAATACATTTGGCATCATGGCAACTACTAATTTCGGCAATAGCGTTTGGAACAGTTCAAGTTATACACCCATTTCTTATAATCAAACAGGTCAATATGTAAAAACATTAACGGCATTTAATTCAATACCCGGTAATAGAAATAATGCCAATTTCAATATTAATTATAAATATGCCGATACCAGTGGAAGAGAAATAAATTTTGATGCAGATTATGGCTCTTTTAAAGGAAGAAGTAACAGCTACCAACCTAACTATTTTTACGATGGTAATATGAACTTGTTAGGCAGCGCCATTTATAAAAATTATACTCCTATCAATATTGATATTTATTCAGCAAAAATTGATGCAGAACAAAATTTATGGAAAGGTAAATTAGGATATGGCGCTAAATTTTCATACGTTAAAACACAAAATACATTTAACTTTTATGATGTATTAGGAGGGCACGATATTCTTGACCTTCCACAGAGTAATAGTTTTGTGTATAAAGAAAATGTAAATGCGGCATACGTAAATTATCAACGTCAGTTAAATTCAAAATGGAGTTTGCAGGCTGGTCTAAGATTAGAACAAACCAACAGCACCGGCATATTAACAAGAGCAGATGGTTTAACACAAAATGACGATAGTGTAAAAAGATCGTACACAAATCTTTTTCCGAGTGCTGCATTAACATGGACCATCAATAAAAAGAATACTTTGAACCTAACGTACAGCCGAAGAATTGACCGACCATCTTATCAGGATTTGAATCCTTTCGAAAATAAATTAGACGAATTAACTTACGAAAAAGGTAATGCATTTCTTCGTCCGCAATACACCGATAATATCGAACTGACTCACACTTTCTTGGGAACCATCAACACAACAATCGGTTACAGCCATGTAAAAGATTATGCCACTCAGGTGTTAGATACCACCAATAAAAATGCAACTTATGTTCAGCAACAAAACTTAGCCACCGAGCAGATAATCAGTTTTAATATCGGTTCATCTTTACCCATTAAAAAATGGTGGAATGGTTATGCAAACTTTTGGTATAATTATTTATTGTTTAATGGTGAGTTCAATAATAAAATTGTATCGCTTACAATTCCAATTTATGGTGCTTACCTGCAACAAAGTTTTACTTTGGGAAAAGAGTATACTGCAGAAATGAGCGGATGGTTTAATGGCCCCGGTATTTGGGGCGCAACAGGTACAACTAAAGCCCAGGGCTCATTGGATATTGGCGTGCAAAAACAATTATTTAAAAAGAAAGCAACTATAAAATTAACGGCAACCGATGTTTTAGGAACTGCAAATCCATGGCATATTAACAGCAACTTTGGCGGTTTGTATCTTGATGGAAATGGTACATGGGAAAGCAGGACAATCCGTTTGAATTTTACTTATCGTTTTGGAAGTAATCAGATAAAA
>JAGWPQ010000561.1 GCA_028877045.1 Bacteroidota bacterium
AATCCCGGCACATACAATTGCTGATGGAAAAACAACTGTTACGATCAACAAAATAACTGGCGCATTGAAAGTCTTTGGTGATCATAATTTATTGAATTTACATGCAGCATATTATGCATGCAAAGAATTAAAAATTGCCGATGAAGAATTTATAAAAGCCATCGGCACTTTTACAGGCGCATCAAAACGTTTGGAATTAATTGGCAGCAATGCTTCAACAAATGTGTACCGCGATTTTGCACATGCTCCGAGTAAAGTAAAAGCAACGATAGATGCAGTTAAACAACAATACCCCAACAGAAAATTAATTGGCATTTTAGAACTGCATACGTACAGCAGTTTGAACGAAAATTTTATGAGCGAATACAACGGTGCAATGGCTAAAGCCGATGTGGCTGTTGTATTTTATTCGAAACACGCATTGGAATTAAAACGAATGCCAGAATTACCGAAAGAAAAAGTTGCAGCAGGTTTTGCAAAAGAAAATTTAATTGTACTGAATGATAAAACTGAATTATGGAATTGGCTGCAACATCAAAATTATTCGGAAACGAATCTTGTTTTAATGAGTAGCGGCAACTATGATGGATTAGATATGCTTACCTTCGCAAAACAAATTACTTCTTAATTTTTTTTATCATTCAGAAAATTATAATGAAACTTCAATTAACACGACCCATTGCATTCATCGATTTAGAAACAACAGGCATCAATATCAGTACCGATAAAATTGTTGAGATAGCAATTGTAAAAATTGCCATTGATGGCAGTAAGATAGTAAAACGAAAACTCATTAATCCTCAAATGCCTATTCCGGCTGCATCTTCAGAGATTCATGGAATAACAAATGAAATGGTGAAAGATGCACCAACATTTAAACAGGCAGCCAACGAAATAAAACAGTTCATCGATAATTGTGATCTGGCCGGTTACAACAGCAATCGGTTCGATATTCCGATGTTGATAGAAGAATTTTTGCGTGCAGGTTTGGAATTTAATGTGGATGATAAAAAATTATTGGATGTGCAGAAAGTGTTTCACATGATGGAACAAAGAACATTGGGGGCAGCTTATAAATTTTATTGCAACAAACAATTAGAAAATGCACATAGTGCCGAAGTGGATGCAACAGCAACATGGGAAATTTTAGAAGCACAGGTTGAGCGTTATGCGCAAATAGGAACAACAGTTGAGAGCATTGTGAAATTTACAGGTGAAGACGATATTGTTGATTTTGCACGCAGGTTCATCAAAGAAAATGGCGTTGAGATTTTTAATTTCGGAAAGCATAAAGGCAAACCGGTAACACAGGTTTTAAAAGAAGAACCACAATATTATGATTGGATGATGAAAGGAGATTTCCCTATGAATACAAAACAAAAATTAACAGAAATACTCAACAGAACCTTGCTGCGAAAATAGTTATTAACATTATCAGCAAAATATTGTCAAAGATTTTGTAAATATTACTCTGCTGTTACAGAAATCTATTCTAAAATATTAATTTAGTGTATTAATCATTTCCCCCTGATTGAATAAGATAGTAATTATACCTACTTATAATGAGAAGGAAAATATTTCTTCCATACTTGATGCAGTCTTCTCATTGAATCAGGGATATCATGTTTTGGTAGTAGATGACAATTCTCCCGATGGCACAGGTGCAATAGTTTCTAATCTTTTTTCAAAATATCCGGGTCAGCTTTTTTTGGAGGAACGTATTTCCAAATGTGGTTTGGGTACCGCATATATTCATGGATTCAAATGGAGTTTAGACAGAGGATATGAATATATTTTTGAGATGGATGCGGATTTTTCTCATAATCCAAAAGATCTGGAAAGATTATATCTTGCCTGCAAAGAGGGCGGTGCTGACCTGGCTGTTGGAAGCCGCTATGTTAAGGGAGGAAAAATATTAAATTGGCCACTCGACAGGCATTTATATTCTCGAGGAGGGGCTATTTATACAAAATTAATTACATGGATGCCTGTGAATGATCCCACAGCGGGATTTGTTTGTTATACTTCAAAAGTGTTGAATGCGATCAATCTGGATGAGATAGATTTTGTTGGTTATGCTTTTCAGATAGCTATGAAATTCACTGCATGGAAATTAGGGTTTAAAATAAAGGAAGTGCCCATTACTTTTCAGGACAGATTGATCGGTGTAAGTAAAATGAGCAGCAAAATTTTAAAGGAGGGAATGATTGGTGTGCTCAGGATCCAATGGCAAAGCTTATTTGGAAATTACCATAAAAGAGTTACAAATAATAATTCTGCAAAAATCATTGAAGCCAAATTTTCTCCCGAAAAAAAAATGGTGGCAAAAGTAATTAAGTAGAAGTAATTTTTTAAGAAGAAAAACTTTCTTTCATCTTTCCGCACAGATCAGATTGGATCATTTTCTCAGCCAGTAAAAACATGTTCTTAAATGCAACGTCGCTACTGATGCCGTGACCGATTATGACAGGTTTGGCAACACCTAAAACAGGCGTACCTCCGTAATTCTCGTAATGAAAACGTTGCATGTAAGAATCGTGATGCAAGTTTCTTTCTTGTGCAACATCATAAAAACTTTCGGCCATTTTTAAAATAATGTTTACTGTAAATCCATCGCAGATCATCACATCTGCTTTGTCGGTAAACACATCACGGCCTTCAATATTTCCGATGAAATTAATTTGAGTATTTTCTTTTAAAAGGGGATAAGTTGCCTGGCATAATAAATTGCCTTTGCCTTCTTCTTCGCCAACATTCATCAATCCGATCTTTGGTTCAGATATGTTGAGGATATAATGCGAATATAAACTTCCTAAAATTGCAAATTGATTCAATTGTTCGGGCTTACAATCTGAATTCAATCCTACATCTAATATCAAACCAGAACCACCATTGATTTTGGGAACAATTGCCGCAATGGTCGGTCGTAATACACCTTCAATTGCTTTAATGGTAAACATAGAACCAACCAGCATGGCACCGGTATTTCCTGCACTGATGAATGCATCAATTTTACTGGTTGCCAATAAATAAAATCCGATGGCAATAGAACTTTTTTGTTTTTCTTTTAATGCTTTGGTGGGATGTTCGTGATAGCCTATCACTTCAGGAGCGTGAATGACTTGAATATTTGCGGATGGAATTTTATATTCATCCAGCAAAGGCTTCACCCGGGTTTCATCACCTATACAAAATACAGTTACCGCATCATGCTTTTGAGATAAATAATGCTGCAAACCTTTCACCGCTTCTAACGGTGCAAAATCTCCACCCATCATGTCAATTCCAATGTTCATGTGCGGTTTAATTACAATTACCTTAAAAGTAACGAAAAACTTTTAAGCGAAACTTGTTAAAAAAAGGAAAGCCCTTTTAATGAAAAAAGAGCATGCGTATCCATAACCAATAATCCTTTAATGGGAATTATGGTTTAGGCTTTTAAAGGTGCTTTTTCAGCAACTAATTTTCCTTTGTAGAACAATTTACCTTCACTTACATGTGCACGATGGCGTACATGAGTTTCACCGGTAGTTGTGTCTTTACTTAATGTCACTTCTTGTGCAACATAATGCGTTCTTCTCTTTGCACTGCGTTGTTGAGAGTGACGGCGTTTAGGATTAGGCATAACTCGAAATTTATGGTATCAAAAAAATTATTCTATGTCTTTAAACTTTTCCAAACCTTTCCACACATTGTTATTATCTTTTTTCACTTCTTCTTCCATCTTCCTCAATGTTTCCAGCACTTCTTTGTTGCATTGCGGTCCGCCCATTTCTTCGGGACTGCACATCTTTTGCATCGGCAAACTTAAATTAACAAATTCATATATCCAGTCGGCAATATGCAAATGGCTTTCGCTGCGACTGATATAATACACATCCGGATCTTCTTCCTGCTCATTCATCAATTCGGGATCATCCACCATTTTTACAATAAGGTTGAACTCATCCCACAATTGTTTATTTAACGTGTTTCCGCACTTATCACAGATCACATCTGCCGAGCCAACAAGATCAAATTTCAATTGCATGAAACCCGATTTCTTATCCAAACTCAGCTTCACATCGCAGATACAGTTTTTAAAATCCTGTTCGCCGTATGTTGCAAAGAACTTGTCCTCAATCCTGTATTCAAATACATGAACGCCCGGTTTTAAACCCACAAATGCTATTTCAAATTCCCTCCGATGGCTCATGTTCAGTTTTTTTAGGGTGGGCAAAGGTAAGGTAATGAGGGCAAAAGGCAAAAGGAAAATTGAATTTATACGAATTCTTAGTTTCTTTATACCCGGATCATGAAATCAGATAAAATAAATAACTTATTTAATGGTCATTCCTGGCTAAAATGGGTATTACCTGTTTTAGGCATTGCTGTCATTCAAATTATTCAACTATTTCCCCTTTGGATAGAACAAAATTATAGCAATAAATTTTATCCAAACATTTCGATCCTCCTCCGCAATATCACCGGATGGTTTCACTTCAGCATCGGCGATATTATTTATATTTTATTTGGATGCTGGTTATTGATAAAGTTCATCAAATTTATTTTATCAATTTTTAAAAGACAATTCAGTTGGAAATATTTTGGACGATCGATCGCCGGATCGATCAGAGGATTGATGTGGATA
>JAGWPQ010000009.1 GCA_028877045.1 Bacteroidota bacterium
CTATCCTAAATTTAGATAGTCTATTTTTAAATTCTTCTTGCGTCATTGTCTATAAAATTACTACTAAAGTAAAGATAGATGCTATTAAATATAATTTATACCCGATTTTCATTATTGGTTTTTAAGAATTGAACTTTATGTTTTTCATATTTCTCATTAATCTAGAGTTTGAAACTATGAATTTTTAATTCATCTGTTGCATAAAGTCCCAACCGTTGAAGAGTACGACGCAACGGCAGTCAAATAGAATTTCAAGTGTTGGCTACAAAATAAAAAATTTGCTTCATCTTTGTGCCATGAAAAAGATAATCATTGCTGTTGATGGAAATTCGTCCACCGGCAAAAGCACGCTGGCTAAAGCATTGGCCAAAGAACTGAATTATGTTTTTGTTGACAGCGGTGCCATGTACCGTGCCATCACTTTATATTTTTTACGCGAAAGGATTAACTGGAATAATATTGATGAAGTGAATGCCGCACTAAAAAATATTTCGCTCGATTTTGAATACAATGATGCAAACGGTAAAAGCGATATGTTGCTGAATGATGAAAATGTGGAAGCAGAGATCCGCGATATGGTGGTGAGCGAAAAAGTAAGCGAAGTTTCTACCATTAAAGAAGTGCGTGAATTTGCTGTGGCTGCACAACAAAAATTAGGAACAAAAAAAGGAATTGTGATGGATGGAAGAGATATTGGCACCACCGTTTTTCCGGATGCTGAACTGAAAATATTTGTTACCTCCGACCCGGAAGTGAGAGTGGAAAGGCGTTTCAAGGAATTGTATGCAAAAAATCCAAGCATCAATATTGAAGATGTGAAAAAGAATTTAGAGATGCGTGATTATATAGACAGCAACCGCGAAGTGAGTCCGCTTCGTAAGGCCGATGATGCGATTGTGTTGGATAACAGCGATCTTACCAAAGAAGAACAATTGGCCGCAGCTTTAAAATTGGTGAAAGAAAAAATATAATTATAAGCAACTTTTTTTTGCCACGAATGCACGAATATTAATTATTAAAAATTCGTGCATTCGTGGCGATCAGAAAAAAAATCGGCAACTTCTTTTCAGAGGTTGCCGATTTTAATTTTGTATAACTTAGTTTACAATTTCGCGATCAACTCTTTTGCCGAACGTATATAATCATCATTCTTTGCTTCGGTAGCTAAAGCAATACATTTTTCTGCATCGGCTTTGGCACTTGCTTTATCGCCCATATCTTTTTCAATTCTTGCTTTCAATAAAAATAAATAAAATGCTTTGGGATTTGCTTCGGTTGCTTTGGCAGCATTGGCTAATGCCTTGTTGTAATCTTTATCCCATTCGTAATAAAAATTAGCAGCAGCCTGATAAGTACCGGCAGTAATTTTATCGGCACTTAAAGCTTTATCAACCTGTGCCCTTATTTTTTCTTTGATGCTTGTTGTGATTGGAATGCTTACTGCAGTAGTACCCCACATTAAATGCAATTCGCAACTTTCGGGTTTAATATTGGCAAATTGCATGGTAAAAGTTTCCATGCTTGGTTTCATAGGTTCGGCTTCAACAGTAAAGCGGAAAAGATCATCAGCTTCCGAATAAACTGTTCCCCAATTCTTAGCATCTTTATTAATGATGATGGTCCATTCTTTTTTTCCCGGGATGGTCCAGATAGCATAAGTGCCTGTATCAATTGCTTTGCCCATCATCATTACAGGTTCGGTAAATTTTATTCTGGTAACAGCATTGGCACCAGTGCGCCAAACTTTGCCGACAGGAGCCAGCAAACTGTTCTCTTTAAATAAAGTTCTTCCTTTAATGTTAGGACGGGAATAAGTTAATTCTATTTTTCCCATTCCAAAATCCTGAATGATGGTTTGGGTAGAACTTGGTGCAGGCATTTTAATTTGTGCGGTTGCACTTAATGTACAAATGGTTGCTGCAAGCAATAATAATTGTTTCATGTTTATTTTA
>JAGWPQ010000562.1 GCA_028877045.1 Bacteroidota bacterium
CAGAATTGTCGCCTTCGATCTTTCCTTTAAGCAGACCGGCTATTTGTTGGGCACTGAATTGCATGTGGTTATTTTAAATGATATATTAAAAGCAATCGTTTTGGGTTCAGATAAAGATAAAGAAATTATGAGACGAATTGTAAAAAGATAATTACCCGATAAGTCCTGCGGCACGGCTTATTTCCAACATTTTATCAATTGGTTTTTTTGCGGCCACTCTTAAATTTTCATCCATTATTATTTCTGGTAATTCGTATTTCATGCACAGATATAATTTTTCGAGTGTGTTTAGTTTCATGTGCGGGCAATCGTTACAAGCACAATTATTATTAGGCGGTGCCGGAATAAATGTTTTGTGTGGATTAGATTTTTGCATCTCGTGCAGGATACCTGTTTCGGTGGCAACAATAAATTCAGCAGCAGAATTTGTTTGAGAATATTTTAATAATTGAGTGGTGCTGCCAATATAATCTGCAACATTTAAAACCGCTTCTTCACATTCGGGATGCGCAATTAATTTTGCTTGCGGATGACGGATCTTTAATTTAATTATTTTTTCCAAACTAAAAATCTCATGCACCATACAGGCACCATTCCACAACAACATTTTTCTTCCCGTCTTTTTATTTAAATAAGCGCCAAGATTTTTATCGGGTGCAAAAATTATTGGTTGGTCTTTCGGTAAACTATCAATTATTTTTTCTGCGTTCGATGAGGTGCAAATAATATCACTTAATGCTTTTATTTCAGCCGAACAATTGATATAAGAAATAACCAAATGGTCGGGATTCTTATCTTTAAATATTTTGAATAAATCAGCCGGAGCGCTATCAGCCAAAGAACATCCGGCATTCAGATCAGGCAATAAAACTTTTTTTGTCGGGTTTAAAATTTTTGCTGTTTCTGCCATGAAGTGTACGCCGGCAAAAACAATAATATCGGCTTTTGTTTTTTCTGCATTTTGTGCAAGTCCCAAACTATCTCCGATATAATCGGCCACATCCTGAATATCCGGTTCCTGATAATAATGGGCGAGTATGATTGCATTTTTTTCTTTTTTTAATTTTTCTATTTCAGCAAACAAATCTAACGAAGGATTTATTTCAATATCTAAATAACCTTTTGACAAATCTTGTGTAGTGTTCATAACCTTTGTAATAATTCTTTAATAATACTTTTATATAAAACCAATACTACTATTACAGGTGTGTATATCGTGATAACTTAATTACACACAAAGAACAAAGTTAATTAGATGAAGTTTATTAACAGTAACTAACATTTAATTAAGACTATGAATTATAGTGCAGGATTAATTTAAGGGTGCTTACTAACAATAGTTGATAAAATATAAAATAAAATAAACAATCTGATAATCACAGGTTACACACTGTTTATTATGAGTATCTAATTAGTGTTGTTTTGTTTTATTTTAAGTGAGATTGATAAAAACGATCGAGTTATTATAATTTTTAACACAACCAAAAAAGTAAAAAAATGATTTTCCCACCGTTTTTTTGCCCTTATTAACGTAGGTATGTGGAAAAGAAATAACCGCTGAAAAGAAAATTATTTTTGCTTCTTTTTAAAATTCAAATAGGCCTTGTGTTTTGATATTTTTTCCACAATTTGTTCAATAGACAGATTCCCCTATTTTTGCCATCCTTTATTTATTGTTTTTAATACTTAATTATATGTCTGTTATACAAAGAATTCGTGACAAGGGTGCCTGGATTGTTTTTGCGATTATTGCCTTAGCGTTGATTGCCTTTATTTTGCAAGACGGTGTTCGCCGTGGCGGAAGCGGCTTTTCCGGAGGTTCTGTTATTGGAAAAGTAAATGGCGAAAGTATTGAGCGTGCCGATTTTGAACAAAAGTTGTCCATGTATGGAAAAGGTCAGCAGAGAGAGCAATTAATTGGTCAGCTCTGGAACCAGGAAGTTTCAACAATTATAATGAAACAAGAGTTCGACAAATTAGGCCTATCTGTTTCTCAAAAAGAATTAAATGAAATTATGTTTGGTGAAAATTCTCCGTTAAAAAGAGAATTCACAGACCCGCAAACAGGAGTTTTTGACGTAGAAAGAGCAAAAGAAGCATTTGCACAGATAAAAAAATCAAAGAACACCGAGCAACAAGCGGGTATTATTGAAGCCTATATTGAGCCGGCTATTTTACAGGCGCTCAATAATAAATACCAGTCGTTGATACAGCAAAGTTTATATGTACCAAAATGGATGATCGAAAAACAGCAGGCCGACAATAATTCTATTTCTTCGGTTTCGTTTGTTTATGTTCCTTACTCGAGTGTTTCAGATAGTTCTGCAAAAGTTAGTGATGATGAAATATTGAACTATGCAAAGAAACACAGAAAGGAATACGAAAGAGATGAAGAAACAAGGTCTATTGCTTATGTAAGTTTCAGCGCTTCTGCAAGTGCCGCCGATTCTGCAGCAACAAAAAGCCAGCTTGCCGGTTTGAAAAGTGAATTCGCTTCAACCAACGATATTTCTTCTTTCTTTTCGAAGAACGCAACCGAATCTCCTTATTATGACGGTTTTGTAAGTAAAAAAGAAATCAAACAAAAATATATTGATTCAATTACTAAGCTTCCTGTTGGTGGTGTTTATGGTCCTTATGTTGATGGAAACAATTTTGTTTTGGCAAGAGTTGTTGCAGAAAAACAAATTCCTGATTCAGCAAAAGTTCGCCACATCTTGGTTTCAACACATCAGCAAGATCCTAATTCAGGAACATTGGTTAGGGTAAGAGAAGATAGTGTTGCAAGAAAAATCATGGATACTGTAGAAGCTGAAATAAAAAGCGGTAAAAACTTTGACTCGGTTTGTGCAAAATATTCTGATGATGGAAATAAAAACAAAGGTGGTGTGTATGATTATTTTGCCACTGCGCGAATGGTTCCCGCATTCAATGATTTTAGTTTTGATAAACCTGTTGGATCAAAAGGTGTAATTCAAACAGAATTTGGATTTCATTATGTTGAAGTGTTGGCACAAAAAGGATCTGGTCCCGGATATAAAATTGCATACCTGGCAAAACCAATAATTGTAAGCAACGAAACCGATGCAGCTGCAAATAATGCTGCGGCGCAATTTGCCGGTACAAGCCGAAATAAAAAGCAATTCGAAGAAAATGCAGCAAAGCTTAATAAAACTGTAATCCCATCAGGCGAAATAAAAGAAAACGATTTTACGATTTCTGGTCTTGGCGAAAGCCGTCAATTGGTTCGTTGGGTTTACGAACATTCTGCCGGCGATATAAACGATCAACCAATCAGGATTGAAGATAATTATGTTGTTTCAAGTATTACTTCTGTTATAAAACCGGGTTTACCACCGGCACAAATTTTAAGACCGGCAATAGAAAGCATTGTTCGCAATCAAAAGAAAGCAAAACAAATCATCGAAAATAAGTTCAAGGGAAATACTTTAGAAGCATTGGCAACAAGCACCGGAACTGCTGTACAAAAATCAGACAGCTTGTTATTCAGCAATCCTTTTATTCCCGGAGTTGGTAACGACGCAAAATTTTCTGGCGCCGCTTTCAACGCATCTGAAAAAGGAAAGGTTACTGAACCGGTTGCAGGAACATCGGGTGTTTTTGCTTTACGCGTTGAAAACATCAGCGCAAAAGCAAATTCAACAGATACACCGGAATCGATCAAACAAACAATTTTACAAAGTCAGAGAATGGCTATTTACAGAGGATCTGAGGCTTTGCGCAAATCGGCTGTGATAAAAGATTACAGAAGTAAGTTTTATTAAAATAATATTTTAGATTAATTGAGCCGCATCAAATTTTTGATGCGGCTTTTGTTTTACGCAAAGCGAAAGCAAAACAAAAAATCAAATTGTACTTTTGTAAAGATGGAAGAAGTATTTGTAAATAAAGTTGCCGAAAGCGGATTGATCAGCTTTGATCTTGAAGAATTTTATCCCAAAGGAGAAATAAAAACTTTCGACTTGAAAGATTTTCTTTTTATGGGGATGATCCTGAAAGAAAAAGATTATCGTGCTGCGTTGCAAACAACTGATTGGGAACAATACCGCGATAAATATGTTTCTATTGTTTGTAGTGCCGACGCAATTATTCCGATGTGGGCAAATATGCTGGCAGCAAGTTATTTACAACCCATTGCAAAAGATGTTGTGTTTGGTGATGAAAAAAAATTAATTGAAACAATTCTCATCAAAAGGATCAACGAAGTAAAAGGCGAAGAATATTTAGATAAAAGAGTTGTTGTAAAAGGTTGCGGCGATGTTTCAATCCCGGAGGCCGCGTATGTTGAAATAACAAATAAATTAAGACCTTTCGTTAAAAGTATCATGTACGGCGAACCTTGCAGCACTGTTCCTATTTTTAAAAAGAAATAGTTTCTATTTTGTTTGCATGAATTTTTGCAAATTATTCAAAGCGTTCCTTCTTATTTTATTTTGCATGAATGATGTCCACCCAAATAAAATTCCTGGCAATCCCAATGCTTGTCTCGACCAACGATATAAATTAAATTGATCGGTGTGTTCTGTTATTTTTCCGTCAACAATTCTGAGATGCGCTTTTATTTTGTTCACCACTTTTCTGTTTGATGCAGAAAATAAATATGTTGCAACCCACTCGCAGCTTGCGTATTCTTCATCAATTAAAATAATATTTCCATAAGTCAAAGAAAAATTATTTGCTTTTGTACATAGCATTTCCCACATGGCTTGTGGTTCACTGTTTTGCAATAAACCAAAAACAGGATCCAGAAAAACAACATTTTCACTATAACAATCCTGCATGGTTTTATAATCTAACTTCTGAAATGCCTGATAGAAGCGATGAATGATCTGTTCGTTGTTTTCCATAATTAATTTTTAGTGTGCCTGCAACCAGTTTTCTCCAACACCAAGCTCTGCTTCAACTGGAACATTGTTCGGCAACGACATTGCCGTTTTCATATTTTCCAAGATCAAAGGTTTTATAAATTCCAACTCTTCGTGCAACACATCAAACACCAACTCATCGTGCACCTGCAACAACATTTTTGATTGCAACTTTTCTTTCTTCATCGCCGCATGAATTTTTATCATCGCCATCTTGATCATATCTGCGGCCGTTCCTTGAATTGGCGAATTAATTGCGTTGCGTTCGGCAAAACCACGAACCGTAAAGTTGGAAGAATTAATGTCTTTCAACCAGCGTTTTCTTCCCATCAATGTTTGTACAAAACCATTTTCTTTTGCAAAGTTGATGGTATCGTTCATGTATTGATTGATGCCGGAAAATTCTTTTTTATAATTATCTATAATTTCTTTTGCTTCAGTTCGTGAAATACCAAGATTATCGGCCAAACCAAAAGCACCCTGTCCGTAAATGATTCCAAAATTTACACTTTTTGCTTTGTATCGCATTTCCTTTGTAACATCAGCCTCGTTTACGTTATAGACTTTTGCTGCTGTTGCTGTGTGAATGTCTTTTCCTTTTTGAAAAGCATCGCACATGTTTGCATCGCCACTGATCGATGCAACAATTCTTAATTCGATTTGCGAATAATCGGCGCTGACTAAAATGTGTTTTGAATCTCTTGGCACAAATGCTTTTCTTATCTCTTTTCCGCGGTCTGTGCGAACAGGAATGTTTTGAAGATTGGGATTATTGCTGCTTAATCTTCCGGTAACTGCAACAGCCTGTGCATACGATGTGTGCACCCTCCCTGTTTTTGAATTGATCATTTGCGGCAGTGCATCAACATAAGTTGATTTTAATTTTGTCAGCTCCCTGAATCCCAAAATATCATCAACTATTTTATGCTGATGAGCGAGTTTTAATAAAACGTCTTCACCTGTTGCATACTGACCGGTCTTTGTTTTTTTTGCTTTCTCATCAATTTTTAATTTATCAAACAACACTTCGCCCAATTGTTTTGGTGAAGCTAAATTGAAACGAACGCCGGCCTGTAGGTAAACACTCTCTTCACATTTTTTTGCTTCACGTTCTAATTCTTTGCTGTAATCATTTAAAAAATTTACATCAACCTTTATTCCTTCAAATTCCATGTCGGTTAAAACTTTAACCAATGGATTTTCTACTTCATTAAAAACTTTTTCAACTTCTTTGTCTTTGAGCAGCGGCGTAAAAATATTTTTTAATTGCAGGGTGATATCGGCATCTTCGGCGGCATATTCTTTTACTTTTTCAATTTCTACATCACGCATGTTGCCCTGAAATTTTCCTTTCTTTCCAATCAATTCATCAATGTGCACGGGCTCATAACCCAGATATTGCGCACTCAGCAAATCCATGCTGCGCTTGCCTTCCGGCTCAATCACATAATGAGCCAGCATGGTATCAAAAATATTTCCTTTCAATTCAATTCCATACCATTTTAAAACCAGCAGATCGTATTTCAGATTTTGACCAACCCAAATAATTTCTGTTGAATTAAACAGAGATGAAAACTGTTTTAATATTTTTTCGGTAGAAGTTTTATCAGCCGGGCAAGGAACATAATATGCTTCACTTTTTTTAAATGCAAAACTCATTCCCACCAATTCTGCTTCATTTGCATCAATATTTGTTGTTTCAGTATCAAAGCAAATTTCTTTTTGCTGATGAAGCTCTTCAACAAGAGATTTAATTTTTTCGTCCGTATCAACAAGAATATAATTATGTTTTGTGTTATTGATGTTGTGCGCCGAAATTAATCCCGGAGTCAGCGATTCTTCAACAACATCAAACTTTTTATTTTCTGATTTTTTTGTTTCAACGGCGTTGCCGAACAAATCGGTTTGCACACCAACCGGCGCCGATTGAAACATGTTAAAATCATCACCCAAAATTCTTTTGCCCAGAGTTTTAAATTCTAATTCGGCAAACACTTCTTTTAACTTTTCTTTATGCCACTCTTTTAATCTGAAGTTTTCTTCATGAAATTCTACCGGTGTTTTTGTAATGATGGTTGCAAGTTTTTTACTCATAATGGCGCTTTCTTTTCCTGCTCTTATCTTTTCTCCCAATGCGCCTTTGATATTATCTGCATTGGCCAAAACATTTTCCAGTGTTCCAAATTCTTTTAAAAGTTTAGCGGCCGTTTTTTCACCCACGCCGGGAATGCCGGGAATATTGTCAACGGCGTCGCCCATCAATCCTAAAATATCAACCACTTGGTCAACTCTTTCAATATTCCATTTTGCGCAAACCTCTTTTGGTCCCATAATTTCTACATCGCCACCCTGGTAGGCTGGTTTGTAAATATTAATTCCTTCACGCACCAATTGGCCATAATCTTTATCGGGTGTTACCATAAAAACCTCGTAGCCGGCATCATGTGCTTCCCAAGCCAGTGTTCCGATTACATCATCTGCTTCATATCCTTCAACACCGATCACGGGAATATTGAAACCTTCAATTATTTTTTTTATATCGGGGATCGACTCCAACAAATCTTCGGGCGCATCTTGCCGGTTGGCTTTATAATCGGCAAAATTTGTATGCCTTTCGGTTGGGCCCGAAACATCAAAACAAACTGCAAGATGCGTTGGTTTTTCTTTATTGATCAATTCAAACAGAGTATTTGTAAAACCAAATTGTGCATTGGTGTTTTTTCCTTTTGAAGTGATTCGCGGATTTCTGATCAGCGCATAGTAGGCACGGAAGATCAGCGCAAAAGCATCCAGTAAAAATAATTTTTTCTGCATGGGGCTAAGATAGCTAAAAGAATCATTTTAGTTTATTGAATTTGACGGGGACTAACATCCGTCATGTTTATAAAAACCAATCTGTAATAAGTTTGCGGTAATATTTAAAGCAGAAGTTGATGAATAAAATTATTTATAAAGAACAATTATCGAAAGACGTTTTTCTGATGAGAATTGACACTCCGTTAATTGCCGAAGAACGACAACCGGGGCAATTTATCATTTTACAAACAGACGATGATTATGGCGAAAGGATTCCGTTAACTATTGCCGATGCAAATGTTGAAGAGGGAAGTATCACAATAATTTTTCAGGTTGTTGGTAAAACAACCATGGCGCTTTCGATGATGAAAGCCGGAGATTATTTACCAGCATTTGTTGGACCACTTGGAAAACCAACGCATATAAAAAACTATGGCCATGTTGTTTGCGTGGCGGGCGGTATTGGCGTTGCGCCAATGCACCCCATTGCTGAGGCATTGAAGAAAGCGGGAAATCGCGTCACTATTATTATTGGCGCAAGGACCAAAGAATTATTGATTCTTGAAAATGAAATGAGAAATATTGCCGACGAATTAATTATTTGTACTGACGATGGTTCATACGGAAGAAAAGCGTTGGTAACAGAACCGCTGAAAGAACTGTGCGAAAGAACAACAAAGCCGGATATGGTCATTGCTATTGGCCCGCCGGTGATGATGAAGTTCTGTTCATTAACAACCAAGCCGTACAATGTATTTACACAGGTTTCTTTAAATACAATTATGGTTGACGGTACGGGAATGTGCGGGGGTTGCAGGGTAAGTGTAAACAACGAAACAAAATTTGTTTGTGTTGACGGACCTGAATTTGACGGACATCAGGTTGATTTTGATAACATGATAGCAAGATTAAATTCTTATAAAACCATCGAAAAACAAAAGCAGAAATGTTTTGTTGAAAAAACATTTAAAGAAAAGGAGGTTGCGTTATGAGTTATCATTCACCCGAGGAGCTTTCTGCAAAAGCAAAAGAATTAATTGTTGAGTATATTGATAAATGCGACACATTAAAACCAAAAGAACGTACCCAGATCCCTGCGCAGGAAATGCCAACGCAAGATCCTTTTATTCGCAGAACAAATTTGCAGGAAGTTGCCATTGGTTTTTCAGAAGAACAGGCAAGAATTGAAGCCATGCGTTGTTTGCAGTGCATCAAGAAGAACTGTGTGCAGGATTGCCCTGTAAATATTAATATCCCCGGCTTTGTAAATAAAATTGCGCATGGCGATTTTGAAGGAGCCGCTCAAATAATAAAAGAAACAACATTATTGCCCGCTATTTGCGGAAGGGTTTGCCCGCAGGAAACACAATGTCAGCTGCATTGCGCCGTGGGTAAGGCTTTGAAGGATGTAGACAAATCGGTCGCCATCGGAAGATTGGAAAGATTTATTGCCGATTGGGAAAGAAAAAATGGTAAAAAAGTATTGCCTGTTGTTAAACCTCCTACAGGAAAAAAGGTTGCCGTTGTTGGTAGCGGCCCTGCCGGATTGGTTGTTGCAGCAGACTGCAAAAGAGAAGGGCATCATGTAACCATATTCGAAGCATTTCATAAGCTTGGTGGTGTGTTGCGTTATGGCATTCCTGAATTTCGTTTACCAAACGATATCATCGATCAGGAGATAGACACACTCAAACAAATGGGTGTTGAAATAAAAACAAATTTTGTTGTTGGAAGAACAAGAAAATTAATTGATTTGATTGAAAAGGATAAATATGATGCCGTGTTTGTTGGAACAGGCGCGGGGCTTCCTATATTCATGGGTATTGAAGGAGAAAATTTGGTAGG
>JAGWPQ010000563.1 GCA_028877045.1 Bacteroidota bacterium
ATTATTTGTTACATGCTTTTTCTTATTTCCTGCTTCACAACTTATAAATACGATATGTTATTGCATGCCATCGCCGGCATCATCAATTGGTTAATACCCGGATTAATTTTACGCCGATATTTTTTAAAAGGAAAGTCAGGTAATGTTTAAAGAACTCGATCCCATATTACATTCACAATTGCGTTTGGCAGTAATGAGTTTACTCATTGGTGTTAAGGAAGCAGAGTTTACTTTCATCCGCGAAAAAACAAATTCAACAGCGGGCAATCTTTCAGTACAAATACAAAAATTAAGAGATGCCGGTTATGTTGACGTAACTAAACAGTTTAAAGATAATTATCCGCTTACTACCTGCAAGATCACCAAAAAAGGTATCAATGCTTTCGAAGATTATGTAAAAGCATTACAGCAATATTTACAGGTAAAGAAATAGTTATTTTTTTTGTTACCGGCTGCAGAATAAGAATCAAGCACCGGTTGCCCCTGATTCTTTCAGTGAAAGAATCGCACTCTTCAACGCTTGCCTGTATCTCAGCCATAAAAACCATTTAATTTATTATTACTATATTTGCCGCGTTCAATGATGTTTGCCTGTGGTATAATTTTTTATTCATTAACTAAATACCCATTTTATGGCAACAAAAACTACAAAAACTGAAAAAAAAAATACGCCTGCAACTAAAAAGGTTGCGGCACCTAAAAAAGCAGCCACAAAGACTCCTGATACAGATAAACTAAGGACTGCAATTGTAAACGCACTAACAACTTTCGAAAAAATTAATGACAATGCAAATGCCGAGATCATTGAAAAACTCCGGTTTGTAATCGGAAGTTTTGATTTCGATAAAAACCCTATTGGTTTGTACGAATTCGGCGAAAAGGCTTTGCCGATCTTGACCAGCATCAAAGAAAAAAATACAAAACTCGTAACTAAAAAAGTAATTGACGATTTAGTGAAAGTGTTGGCAAAATAATTTCACCTAAACAATTAAAGAACTTATCATTCTCCGGGATGATAAGTTCTTTCTGCATGTTGCAAAACATCTTCTTTATAAAAAAGAACATCTTTAAATTTTCCTTTGCTGTACATTTCTGACTGATCGAAAAAATGTTTCGACAAAGGATCGCCGCTTTCACCACCGGCTAATAAAGATTTTGCTTTTATTCTTTTACCAAATTCAACAGCACAAATAAAACTGTTGCCGTTTACACCGTACATTTTTTTTGTGTTGGGATAAACCCTGCTTGTGTACGAAGGAATTTGTCCCCACAGCGATGAAGTAAAACCAACAGGAATACTTTGTTGTGCATCATCAAACTTAGAATCAATATCATCATTTAATCTTTGAAAACGATTGATATCGCCCCACTCAATATTCCATTTGCCGTAGCGATTTATTAATACATCAACAGCATCTTTAAACCGGTTCAATAAAATAATTGCATTGCTGTTGTTCTTTGCAAATTTTTCGGCTCTTGTAACCTGATCATCAAATTCGTCTAACCCCGTACTCGTATTTATTGCTTTCATTAATTGTATTCCCCATGTTACAGCTAATGAAGTTGCAACAGATTTTTCACCCGAATGCAAATCCCAATCTTTCATCATTTCAATGGGATCTTCCAAAACAGATTTTAATGGATCGCTTTGTGGCAAAGCATTGTATGCATCTATCAATGCAGGAATTAATTTTTCGAAGAACGCCAGATATGTATCATAACCTGCGGCAATTACTTTATCGATCGTATAATTTTTTTCTTTCGGTAAAACATGTACCGCATTTATGCCACGAAAATTTTCTCCGTCAGGTGCCATGTATCGCGGATAATTTTCTTTCTTCGGACTATTTATTCCGGCAACTGAAAATGGCGTTGAATTACAATTTTGTAACCAACCATTTGCAGGATTTATTGAATGAACAATTTCATCAACAGCATGCAATCCTTTCCATTCAGTTGCGGCAATCGTTCCATCAACAGGCTTTGCCCAATCATATTTTGTATCGCGTACCGGAATAAAATTGCCGTGCCAGTATGCGATATTTCCTTCAGAATCGGCATACACGGTATTGTTGGAAGTATTGCTGCGGATATCCAGCACTTTTTTAAATGCAGCAAAACTGTTTGCTTTTGTACGCAGCCAGCTTTGTTCTAAACTGAGGATAGAACGATTGAAAGATCTTACACTAATAAATTCTCCGTTCTTTTTTGCCATCACCGGGCCATGATGTGTAAATAATGTTTTGAAATTTTTTGTGATGATGGAATTATTTTGTTTGATGGAGATAGAAATATTTTTTACAACAACAGGTTTTTGCTGATGCTCGTATTCATACACCCATCGATTATTTTGTTGCGATATTTTTTCGATATAAGCATCCGAAACGTCCACCTGGCTTGAAGTGTGCATCCATCCGCAATGTTCGTTGAAACCCTGATACACAAAAAATTGTCCCCATGTTACCGCACCATAAGCATTCAAACCTTCATCACTTACCATTTGTACTTCGGGGCGAAAATAAAAAGTTACATGCGGATTGATATATAAAATTGCGTGGCCATTTTCGGTAATAGAAGGTGCAAAAGCAAACCCATTACTGCCTGTTAATTTTTCATCATCATTAAAAGTCGATGATACGTATTCGTTAGTCTGTTTAAGATTGCCGGCAACCAAATCACTTCCATATAATTTCTTTAAATCATTTTCATTGATGCCCGCAGTGCTGATGGCA
>JAGWPQ010000564.1 GCA_028877045.1 Bacteroidota bacterium
ACTGTATTTTTTAAAATCTATTTTCATTATTTGAAATTTATAATTTATGATTTGAAATTACAGAGCGACTAAATAATTCGCTAACCACAAATTTCAATATCAAATTTTGTTTTTGTTTCCAGCTTTAGAATATCGGTTTGGCTTTCGTTGCGTCGCACTCTTCAACGTTCAAATCTTTATTCAACATTTCAAAGCAAATTAAATCTGTATTAATCCGTATCATCTGTGTTATCCGTGTTCCATTATTTTAAATTCTCACTTCAATTTTTTCTTCGTGCAAATATCGTTTCAAATCCTGAATTGCAATTTCTTTAAAATGAAAAATACTGGCAGCCAATGCCGCATCGGCCTTTCCGTTTTTAAAAACATCAGCAAAATGCCCCATCGTTCCGCCACCACCGCTTGCAATTACAGGCACAGCAAGGCTTTCGCTCAATCGCTTGGTTATATCAATGGCAAATCCCTGCTTTGTCCCATCATGGTTCATCGATGTCAATAATATTTCTCCGGCACCCAATTCAACAGCCTGTTTGGCCCAATCAAAACATTTTGTTTCGGTTTTTGTTCTTCCGCCATTTAAATAAACATACCATTCACCATCGGCTTCCTGTTTGGTATCAATTGCCAAAACAACAAACTGACTGCCAAATTCGTTTGCCAGATCTTTTATCAATTGCGGATTTTTAAATGCAGCCGTATTGATAGAAACTTTATCAGCACCATTTTTTAAAAGCACCGAAGCATCCTCAACCGAACTCACACCACCACCCACCGTAAAAGGAATATTAATTTGCCGCGCAATTCTTTTTACTAATTCGCTTAATGTTTTTCTTTTTTCAACCGTTGCAGTAATATCTAAAAACACCAATTCATCTGCGCCTTGCTGTGCATAGAAAGCGCCGAGTTCAACAGGATCACCGGCATCACGCAAGTCAACAAAGTTGGTTCCTTTGACGGTTCTTCCATCTTTAATATCCAGGCAAGGAATTATTCTTTTTGTAAGCATCTTCTTAAATTAATTATTCATTTTTTTCAAATCAGAAATATCGATGCGTCCTTCATAAATTGCTTTTCCAACTATTGCAGCAGCACAACCAATCTGTTGCAATTCTATTAAATCATCAATCGTTGCAACGCCACCGCTGGCAATAAAATGCAATGAAGGAAATTTTGAAATGATGTTTTCATACAACTCAATCGATGGCCCTTCGAGCTTTCCATCCTTACTAACATCCGTACAAAATATCTGCTGAACACCTTTCTGCACATAGCTTTCAATGAAATCGTAAATATCAATATCAGTTGTTTCCAACCAACCGGCTACTGCAATTTTTTCATCTTTCACATCGGCCCCCAATAAAAATTTATCGGCGCCATATTTTTCAAACCACGAAAGAAAAATATTTTTATTTTTTACAGCAATGCTTCCAACAGTTGCCAATGCAGCACCCGAATTAAAAACCACGTCAACATCTTTTTCGGTTTTAATACCACCGCCAAAGTCAATGATCAGTGAAGTATTGGCTGCAATTGTTTCCAACACTTTCCAATTTTTTACAGCACCGGCTTTTGCACCATCCAAGTCAACTAAATGCAAACGTTGCAAACCTGCATCTTCAAATTGTTTGGCAACTTCCAAAGGATGTTCGTTATAAATTGTTTTTTGATGATAATCGCCTTGCGTCAGGCGAACACATTTACCATCTATAATATCTATTGCAGGAATAATGATCAT